>JBIOHI010000095.1:0-7789 GCA_044448845.1 Bacteroidia bacterium | reverse complement strand
TTTCAGAAGTGAGTTTGAAGAATACATTAATAACTCTTCATCGGTGAAGGATGTGAAGTATTATTACCATTGTAAAAATTTAAGCCCGGCTGAGGCTTACAGCAGTTTATAAAAAAAGAGAATGGGATTAGTTCATGCAAATATAAATTTAAGCAATCCACGGTTGCCAAAGCTTAACAAGATTGAGGTTAATGCTTTGATTGATTCGGGTGCGTTTACACTTTGTATTCCTGAACATATAAAAATTCAGTTGGAGTTGAATGAATTGGAAAAACGTGAAGTTACATTGGCGGGTGGAAAGAAACATTTAGTTCCTTTTGTTGGACCGATTCAAATAAATTTTGAAAACCGTATGACCTTTACCGGTGCGTTGGTTTTAGGCGACAGAGTTTTGCTGGGTGCAATTCCGATGGAAGATCTGGATGTTGTGATTCATCCGTTGAAACATAAATTAATGGTAAACCCGGATAGCCCTAATATTGCTTCGGGATTGGTAGTTTAAAAAAAACAAGAACGTGAAAACTAAAATCATACTTCTTTCAATCATTGCAGTCTTAGGATTGGCAGTGCTTTTCGCGTTTAGCTCTAATGAAAAAATATCAAATGCAAAAGAAATAATACTGGTAAGAATAATTGAATCAAAATCGGGTTTTCTTCACACACCCGATCCAAGAATTCTGATTATTAGCGATAAGGTAACCGAAATAAAATTAGAAGATAATAAGGATAAATATCTAAATGAAAATTCAGTTACAATTCACAAAACAATTAAAGAATTATTGGATAAAAATTATAAAATAATATCCTCAACCAGTAAACCTGCTGGCATTGGATTCATCACAGATTATTTGTTTGAAAAAGAATAAAAAATGCCAAAAGTAACGATAGACGGAAGATCAATAGAAGTTGCGGAAGGAACAACCATCCTCCAGGCGGCACGCATGATAGGACCAGAAGTGGCTCCTCCAGCCATGTGCTATTATTCGAAACTGAAAACAAGCGGTGGTTATTGCCGCACCTGCATCGTGAAGGTGAGCAAAGGTTCGGATAAAGACCCGCGCCCGATGCCAAAATTAGTTCCGGCTTGCCGCACCAATGTGATGGACGGAATGGAAGTATTGAATTTCACTTCACCTGAAGTAATGGAAGCAAGAAGAGGCGTTACCGAATTTTTATTATTGAATCATCCGCTCGATTGCCCCATTTGTGACCAGGCTGGCGAATGTCATTTGCAGGATCTTTCTTACGAGAACGGTTCATACAAAACCCGTACTGATTTCGAGCGCAGAACTTTTGAAAAACTAAATGTCGGCAATCACATCCAGTTGCACATGACGCGCTGCATCCTTTGCTACCGCTGCGTGAAAGTGGCTGAACAAATCACGGACGGGCGTGTGCATGGAGTTGTCAACCGCGGAGATCATTCGGAAATTTCCACTTATATCGAACAGGCAATTGACAATGATTTCTCCGGGAACATGATCGATGTGTGCCCGGTTGGAGCATTAACAGATAAAACTTTCCGTTTCAAAAACCGGGTGTGGTACACCAAGCCTGTTGATGCTCACCGCAAGTGCGAGAATGAAAAATGTTCGGGGAAAGTGGTGTTGTGGTATAAAGGAAATGATGTGTTGCGTGTTACCGGGAGAAAAGACCAGTGGGGCGAAGTGGAAGAATTCATCTGCAACACCTGCCGTTTCGAAAAGAAAAACACCAGCGACTGGACCATCGAAGGGCCGCGCCACATCGACCGTCATTCGGTGATCTCCGCCAATCACTATGAACACATGACGAAACCGCATGAGTTCAAATTAAATAATATCGTACCTATAATCGAAAACTGATGCACTGGAGTTTAATGATAGATAAAGCGATTCTTGTTCTTGTACTTTTCGGGGTAAGCCTTTTTATGGCAGCATACAGTACTTATGCCGAAAGAAAAATTGCGGCATTCCTCCAGGACCGCTACGGGCCGGATCGTGCAGGCCCCTGGGGATTATTGCAACCCTTGGCCGATGGCGGTAAAATGTTCTTCAAGGAAGAGATCATTCCGCTCGCTGCCGATAAATTATTATTTCTTGCAGGCCCGGCAGTATTCATGACAACCGCATTAATGACAAGTGCGATAATACCATGGGGAAAGTCTTTTAACTTTGGCGGACACGAATTCAGTTTGCAGGTTGCTGATCTGAACATCGGGATACTTTATATTTTCGCCATCGTATCTATCGGTATTTACGGAATTATCATCGGTGGATGGTCATCGAATAACAAATT
The DNA here is from genome assembly GCA_044448845.1 of Bacteroidia bacterium. Taxonomy (GTDB): domain Bacteria; phylum Bacteroidota; class Bacteroidia; order UKL13-3; family UKL13-3; genus CAIUEQ01. Next base: position 5,512 of record JBIOHI010000095.1, on the reverse strand, counting down.
CGGATTTCTTGGCGCCATACGTGCTTCTTCGCAAATGATCAGCTACGAACTTTCCATGGGAATGGCGATCATTGCCATTTTATTATTTACCAACACCCTCAGCATCCGGGAAATTGTTGAACAACAAAAAGGATTTCACTGGAATGTTTTTTACCAGCCCCTCGCCTGCCTCATATTCATTATTTGCGCTTTCGCGGAATGCAACCGCACGCCCTTTGATCTTCCCGAAACGGAAACGGAACTCGTGGGCGGATTTCACACCGAATACAGTTCGATGAAACTTGGGTTGTACCTCTTTGCCGAGTACATCAACATGTTCATTTCTTCTGCTGTTATTTCTTGCTTATTTTTTGGCGGGTACAATTTCCCGTTCATCGACAGTCTTCATCTTCCACAAAATATTGCCGCACTGGTGAGCGTAGGAGTTTTCTTCGCAAAGATCTGTTTCTTCATTTTCTTCTTCATGTGGATCCGCTGGACATTACCTCGTTTCCGTTATGACCAGTTGATGAAACTCGGATGGCAGATCTTATTACCGGTATCCATTGTAAACGTGCTCCTCACCGGGGCATGGCTGACCTATTTTCATAAATGATATGCAACCGCTAACCAACAGATCAATAGTTGTAAGAAAAAGGGAAATGACCTTTATCGAAAAAATGTATTTACCTGCCATTTTTAGCGGGATGATCATTACCATCAAACATCTTTTCAGAAAAAAAGTCACCAATAAATACCCGGATGTGAAGCGTGAATTCACTGCTGTTTACCGCGGTGTTCATGTTTTGAAACGCGATGAACAAGGAAGGGAAAATTGTACGGCCTGCGGATTGTGCGCGGTTGCCTGCCCGGCTGAAGCCATTACCATGATTGCTGCCGAACGCAAACCGGGTGAAGAGAATTTATACCGTGAAGAAAAATACGCATCCACTTATGAGATCAATATGTTGCGCTGTATTTTTTGCGGAATGTGCGAGGAAGCTTGTCCGAAAGACGCAGTCTATCTCACCGACCGCATCATTGATTCGAATTACACTCGGAGCAGTTTTATTTACGGGAAAGACAAACTGGTGGAAAAAACGGATGAGCGTATTGATATAACCAAGCGTAAAAAAAGCTATAAACTGGCATAACATGAGTCAATATATTTTTTATTTTTTATCGGCCTTAACCATCATCAGCGCTTTGTACATGGTATTTTCCACCAAACCGATGTACAGCGTTCTTTCGCTGATCGTTTGCTTTTTCACGATTGCCGGGCATTACGTTATGTTGAATGCACAATTTCTTGCCATCGTTCACATCATCGTTTATGCCGGCGCGATAATGGTCCTGTTTTTATTTACCGTGATGCTTTTAAATCTTTCACATGAAAACGAACCTCATAAAAGTAATTGGTTGAAAATTTCCTCAGTGATAGCGGGCGGATTACTTTTCCTGGTTTTGATCGCTTCGTTAAAAACTGCCGATCCCGGTACTTATTCGCTGCCTGCCCAAAACGGTATCGGTTATGTGCAGCAGGTTGGCATCAAATTATTCACCGACTTTTTATTACCTTTCGAAATTTCTTCCGTGCTGTTCATGTCGGCCATGGTAGGCGCGGTATTATTGGCTAAAAAAGAAAAAAACTGAATATGAAAGAAGCAATTCACAGTGTTCCGCAAAACTGGTATATCCTGCTCAGCACTTTTCTTTTTTGTATCGGCATCATGGGTGTTCTGTTTCGCAGAAATGCCATCATTATCATGATGTGTATCGAATTGATGTTGAACTCTGTGAACCTGATGCTGGTTGCATTCTCGGCTTACAGCGGCAACGGTGACGGACAGGTTTTTGTTTTTTTTATAATGGTTGTTGCAGCTGCCGAAGTAGCGGTCGGACTGGCTTTGCTGGTAAGTATTTACAGGAATGTGGTGAGTACGGATATTAATGTGTTGAGTAAAATGAAATGGTAAGCCACCTCTCCTAAATCCTCTCCAAAGGAGAGGACTTTTTGTTAGAGGTTTAATTAGAATATTGGAGTAAAAAGAAAATAAATGTTGACAGATACCTCATTCATAACTCCGGGAATTTTGATCCCGCTCTTTCCGCTGGTCGGTTTTCTGATCAATGGATTACTCGGTAAATATTTGCCAAAAGGCATTACCGGCTGGTTTGCAAGTCTCATGGTGCTGGCGTCTTTCTTCTGTGCCCTCTTTATTTTTAATAAATTGCCGGCTACCGGTTCTGTTCATATTGATCTCTTTAGTTGGATCGCTTTTCACGGAATGAATATCGGTTTCGGTTTTCTCATTGATCCGCTCACGGTTGTGATGCTGCTCGTTATTACAGGTATCGGGTTTTTGATTCACGTATATTCCATCGGTTACATGCACGGTGATGAAGGATTCACACGGTTCTTTGCACAACTGAACCTCTTCGTTTTCTTCATGTTGCTTCTGGTAATGGGAAGTAATTATCTCGTGATGTTCATCGGTTGGGAAGGCGTTGGTTTATGTTCTTATTTGTTAATTGGATTTTGGTTCAGGAATGATGCGTTCAATGATGCTGCAAAAAAAGCTTTTGTAATGAACCGTATTGGTGACCTTGGATTTTTGCTTGGAATGTTTTTGATGTTATTCCATTTCGGCACGCTCGAGTTTGGTGATGTTGCTTCTGCAGCAAAATTGTTACCTGCCGGAAATGTTTTAATTGTTTGCATCACTCTATTTTTATTCATCGGTGCAACGGGTAAATCGGCACAGATTCCTTTGTACACCTGGCTGCCCGATGCGATGGCCGGCCCCACTCCTGTTTCGGCATTGATCCATGCTGCAACCATGGTAACTGCCGGTATTTACATGATCACACGTTCAAATGTAATTTACGCACTTGCACCGGTTACGATGGAGATTGTTGCGGTGGTTGGAGTTGCCACCTGCGTATTTGCAGCCATCATCGGTTTGATGCAAAATGATATTAAAAAAGTTCTTGCCTATTCCACTGTCTCCCAACTTGGATTGATGTTCGTTGCACTTGGCATCGGGGCATTTGCCAGCGGAATGTTTCATCTCGTTACTCATGCATTTTTCAAGGCGCTATTATTCCTTGGTTCAGGAAGCGTGATCCATGCCATGAGTGGTGAGCAGGATATTCGGAAAATGGGAGGTTTAAATAAATATATAAAAATTACTTTTATAACCTTCCTTATCGGAACCATTGCCATTTCAGGTATTCCTCCATTTGCCGGTTTCTTTTCTAAAGACGAAATTCTTTCGGCAGCTTTTGAGCAGAACAAAATTATCTGGATCATTCTTTCAGTAAGTTCGATGATGACTGCATTTTATATGTTCCGGTTGTTGTACCTCACATTCTACAACGATTTCAGGGGAACTGAAGAAGCAAAACACCACCTGCACGAATCTCCTGCAGTGATGACCATTCCGCTGATTGTTCTGGCATTACTTTCCATCATTGGCGGATTCCTCGGTGTGCCTTCGGTTTTCGGAATGGTGCATCATTTCGGATTATATTTATCTTCGGTTACAGGGGCATCCAAAGAGATTTTAAAAGAAGGAACTCCTGTTGCTCATTCTACCGAATGGATATTGATCGCTACGGCAGTGATCGCTGCCATTGTTAGTATTTATTATGCTTACAGCAAATACATGGTTAAAAAAGAAAAAGCAATGGAAGAAGGGGAAGCTGTTGGCTTTGCAAAAACCATTTACAACAAATTTTACATTGATGAATTTTTTGAGACGATCATCGTGAGGCCGCTTAAAACACTCTCCGACCTGTTTTTGGTTTTGGTTGACAAACTCATCATTGATTTAATAGTAAATGCCGCTGCCTGGTTTGTCGGGCTTTCAGGACGAACTTTAAGATTAATACAAAACGGTAATACCGGCTTTTACATCTTCGCCATGGTTTTCGGAATAATCATACTTTTTGCAATTAGACTTTTTATAATCTGATGATAACTCTGCTGATATTATTTTTCCCGCTTATTGCTTCGCTGCTGGTATTTGCATCAGGAAATAAACTTGCTTCCAAAACTGCATTGCTGTTCTCTCTGTTTCAACTCGCGATAGCTTTTTATGCTTACATGATATTCCGGCATCACGGACCAGAAAGTTTTCATATTTTCCGCGAATGGATAAAAGAACCCAGGATCAGTTTCAACATTGGTATTGACGGCCTGAGCATGGTGATGGTTCTCCTTACCTCCGGGCTGCTTCCTTTAATTATCCTGAGTGCATTCAACCGCAAGATCGAAAATGCAAGAACCTATTTTTCATTGATGCTCTTCATGCAGTTCGCGCTCATCGGGGTTTTCATTTCATTCGATGGATTACTGTATTATATTTTCTGGGAGCTTGCATTGATACCGATCTATTTTATTGCGTTGCGTTGGGGCGGACAAAACCGTGTTCCGGTAACTTTAAAATTTTTCATTTACACGCTTGCCGGAAGTTTGATGATGTTGTTCGGATTTATCATGTTGTATCATTACAACCCGAATCATTCATTTGATATCAACGAACTTTACAGGAACAAACCTTGCGTTTGCAACCAGGGTTGGTTGTTCTGGATGTTCTTCCTTGCATTCGCAATTAAAATTCCGATCATTCCATTTCACACCTGGCAGCCGGATACTTACAGCGAAGCGCCAACACAGGGAACCATGTTGCTGGCGGGTATCATGCTCAAAATGGGAACGTACAGTTTGCTTCGATGGTTGATACCTATCCTTCCTTCCGGTGTTGCACAATGGGGGCCGCTGGCTATAACCCTTTGTGTGATCGGTGTTGTGTATGCCTCGGTAATTGCCATTATGCAAAAAGACCTGAAAAAATTATTCGCGTATTCATCCATTGCACACGTTGGGTTGATCTCCGCCGGAATATTTGCCATGAACATGCAGGCCTTCCAGGGAAGTGTGGTGCAAATGTTCGCGCATGGTGTGAACGTAGTTGGTTTATTCTTTTGTGCCGATATCATTTTCAACCGAACCCAGAGTTTGAACATGGAAGGATTGGGAGGCATCCGAAATCTTGCTCCCCGTTTCAACACTTTGTTCATGGTGGTGGTGCTGGGAAGTGTGGCTCTGCCATTAACCAATGGTTTCATCGGTGAGTTTCTTTTGTTGTACGGAGTGTATGAATACAACTCTTGGCTGTCGGTATTTGCAGGACTCACCATTATACTCGGTGCCGTTTACATGTTGCGCATGTTCCAGCGCGTGATGCTTGGAAAAACAACCGAAACGACTACCGTTTTTGCAGACCTGAAATGGAATGAAACATTGGTGTTGGGAATTATCGCGGTGGTTATCATTGCTATGGGAATTTATCCAAAACCAATTTTCAATCTGGCTCAGCCTTCACTGGAAATAATTTTAAAAGCTGCCGCACTCAAATAAAAATGTTCGTGTCATTGCATAAAAATATTGTTGAATGAATACATTAATTTATACTGCCGTTCTTGGAATACTTTGCCTTGTGGCTGAGATCCTCGACTTCCGAAAGAT
>JBIOHI010000094.1:0-7828 GCA_044448845.1 Bacteroidia bacterium | reverse complement strand
CCGTAAGATCAGCAGTTTTAAAGGTTATCGAAAGAGTTGAGGGTGCAAATAATATTTCAGAAGTTCAAAATGTCAGGAAACTTTCCGGTCACAAGTCTGCATACAGAATTAGAATCGGTGATTACAGAATTGGAATTTTCGTAACGAATCGTGTCATTGAATTTGCAAGAATTGTCCACCGAAAAGATATTTATAAAGTATTTCCTTAAGTCTTTACTCTTTACATCTTTGAATTAATATAAGTTTTACAGCATACGAATCTTTACGGACAGTTGACTTTTTTTTGTTAAGGCGAACAGCAAATCTGAACAATCGAATTTATCCAACGTAGTTTCAACGAAGTTGGACAATCGAACATTTGAACAATCGAACATTTGAACAATTGAATAATTGAATAACGAATTCAGAAGTTGATTCAAGCGTTGCTCACTTTGAATTCATAATTATTTCACTATATATTTGTCTCAACTAACCCGAATAACTATGCTGAAAATAACTGAATCAAACGTAACCATCATGGTAAAAAACATGGATAAAGCCATCTCCTTTTACCAGTCCATAGGTTTAACATTGAAGAACCGTTGGGACGATCATTATGCCATGCTCACCACCACCGACATCACCATCGGCCTGCATCCCGGTGGCGATAAAAAATCGGGATCAGGTTCCGTTTCCATCGGTTTTATGGTAGATAAAATTGCTCCCGCAAAAAAACTACTCTCCAAAAATAATATTCCTTACAAAGAAGATGAAGGCAAATCGGGAATTTACTTGCACTTCAGAGACCTTGACGGAACGGTTCTTTATTTTACAGAACCAAAATGGAGATAGGCAGGCGAATAGTTGAACAACTGAACACTGAATAACAAATACTAAAAATAAAACTCATGACAATACCCGAAATCACAGCACTTTATTTGCGAAATACGAAACGGCTTACCGATGAAATTAATTTATATCCCAACGAAGAAAAACTATGGGAAGTGAAAGGTGAAATAATAAATCCGGGTGGAAATTTATGCTTGCATCTCGTTGGAGGATTGAACCACTTCATCGGTGCAACACTTGGCAAAACAGGGTATGTGCGCAACCGCGATGCGGAATTCAAAACCAAAAACATTCCCAAAAAAGAATTGCTCCAGATGATAATGGAAGCAAGTGAAACGGCCTCAAAAACTTTGTCTTTGATGAATGAAAACGAACTTCAAAAAGAATTCCCGTTTGATTTTGCCGGAAAACATACCACTGAATATTACCTGGTATTCTTTATTGCCCATTTCGATTATCACTTGGGGCAACTGAATTACCACCGGAGGATGGTGTGAGCAAAGATGCTGGATTCTCGATGCTCGATTCTGGATATTGAACACTTCTGTTCTTCATATTTCAACTTCAAACGACAAACTACAAACAACAAACGACACGTTACAACCCTTTCCTAAACCTTCTCACATCGCTTGCTGCAAAAAATCCAATCGCACCACCACTTATATTGGTAGGCAGGTTTGCACGGGGAGTTTGAAACGGGCCGGGCGCATTCGAAGTTTGCGTTCGGTAACTTTGCAAAAAATAAAACATGTTGTAGTCGCATGATTTTAAAACAGCAAACACGGTGTCACCTTGCTGGTAGCGCCTTCCGAGGTTGTATGAAATTTCTGCGTTGAGTTTTGTCTGGCTGTTGTCGAGCAAAATAATATTCCGTAAAAACGAATCCTGGGCGAAATCCGTTAGGGTATGCCCATATCGTATGTACGTATATTTCCCATTCGGGCGGGTATCCATCCACCAAAAACGAACGCGGTAACCGGAGCTGTTTCTTCCGCCTCCGGGTCCGCCACCTCCTCCGTTTCCCGGTTCATAAACGGAATCTACGTAATCAATATTGAACATCGGATCCATAAAAGATGATGCAGTATAATTTGTGCCGTTGTAATTCACATTTAAATTGTACTGCGTATTCACGGTACCCAAGAAACCACTATCCGGTTTATAAATTCCATCCCCTTTCGATTTGAAAACAACCGTATTTCCATTGAAAAGCACACTAACGGAAGCATTGTCAACCGCTGGAATGACATCGGTAGAATAATAGGAAACTGTTTTGGTCAGTTGAACATACGAACTGTCTTGGGTACTTAGAATTTCTCCCTGGACCACGAGCACCGGATCCGAATTAGGGATATCAAGCGAGATGATCTGCGTGCATGAAAAAGACATCCCTGCAAGACAAAAGATAATTGCTATGCTGAAATTATTTTTCATGGCTCAGAATTTAAAATTATAAGTGACCGAAGGAACAAAAATGAAGAGGTAGGTCATCACCGCAACAGGTGGCCCCACCACTCCACCACCAAGATTCTGTTGTTCAAAATCGATGGTGTACGCATTTTTATAACCATACACATTGTAAACTGCAAAAACCCATTCGCTGTGATTCTTATAAACTCTACCGGGAATTTCTTTTCGTTTCAAAGTGAGGGAGACATCCATCCTATTGTAAGCCGGAAACCTTGCGGCATTGCGTGTACTGTAAATTGGCAGCAAAGGCTGGCCCGGGTCAAATAATTGTGTTCGTTGAGTTGCAACCGTAAAGGCTTCTCCTGTTCCGTAAATAAAATTTGTTGAAACCGAAACCCGCTTGCTCAACTGGTGCGAAATAACTATAGTGAGATAATGTGTCCGGTCGTAACGGAAGGGATACCATTGATTATTGTTTACTCCATCCACCTGTCGTTCTGATTTTGATAAGGTGTAACCGATCCACCCGGTGGTTTTTCCACGTTGCTTATGCACGAACAATTCCAAACCATAAGCCCTGCCTTTTCCCATCGCTACCTGCGATTCGATGTTTTCTTTAAAAGATACATCGGCATTATCAATTAACTCGGTCGTATTTTGCATGTATTTATAATACACTTCAGCCGATGCCTCGATGGTGTTATCCAAAAAGTTCCTGAAATATCCGAGTGCAACCTGGTCGGCAATTTGAGGTTTCAAATATTTATCCGATGGGGTCCAAAATTCCTGCCCGATACTCGCGTTAATATTTTGGATCAAACTCATATATTGATACATTCGGTTGTATGAAACTTTGATTGAACTTTTCGAATCGAGCAAATAAACTAAACTGAATCTTGGCTCAATGCCATAATTGGTGTTATAAATTTGCCCGTTTGTATAATTAGTTGTATCGGTAACAATTCCGGGAGTAAGATTCCCATTGCTTAAATAAACCGGTTTACCGTTAATATAATTGAATTGGCGTCCGGCACCGATGTTGGAAAAAACTGAAAGCCGTAAACCGCAGTCAACAGATAAACGGTGCGAAACTTTCAAATTATAACTGGCGTAATACCCTTGCTCAAGTGCGCGCCTGAGCGGAAGGTCCACTTCTGTCACAACAGATTCGCTGGTGATCGGAACACGTTTCCCCGGTTCGAAAGTATGATAGGTTTCAAGAAGTCCGAATTTGAAAGAACTGCGCAGACTTGCATAAAAATTGAAATCAACTTTTGCGCCCACATCATTGACATAATTTTGCCTCGAATAATTATTGGTAGGAGTTTGATCAATATCGAAACTGTAATCATACCGGCTGTAGATCAAACTGGTGTTCACAAAAAGCCGGCTGTTAAACGTATGATTCCACCTGGCAGTTCCGGTTGAATTTCCATAACTCGTTCCAAAACTTTGATTGGCAAGCCCGAGCACATCACGGCCAAAATACCCCGAAAAATAAATCCTGTCCTTTTGTGAAAGCTGGAAATTCACTTTCATGTTCAGGTCATAAAAATAGGCTTTGGTGCCGCTTGGTATCGGTAATAAAGGGAAGAACAGGTCATAATAACTTCTCCTTCCCGAAATGATGAATGAACTTTTATCTTTTTCGATCGGGCCTTCCACGGTCAGGCGTGAAGAAAGCACCCCGATCCCTCCGTTCATATCATATTGTTTCAGGTCACCATCTTTCATTCTTACATCGAGTACCGAAGACAGGCGGCCACCGTAATTCGCAGGAATCCCACCTTTATAAATCTCGAAATCTTTTATCGCATCACCGTTAAAGGTAGAAAAAAAACCTGCCACATGTGATGGATTATATACCACCGCTTCGTCTAATAAAATTAAATTCTGATCCACATTTCCTCCCCTGACAACATACAATGTACTTCCATCACCGGCTTGCTGAATACCGGGAAGCAACTGTACTACTTTGATGATATCCATTTCACCAAGAAGAGTGGGAATTTTTTTTGCTTCTTTCATTTCAATTTTTATCACGCTCATTTTTGTTGCCTGCACGTTGCGAGCATCCGGCTTGTCGGCTGTAACTTCCACTTCCTTCAACTCATTTTTCGATTCCAGTAATTCGAAATTCATGATCACATCGGAGGTGAGCGAAACTTTTTTCTTCTGTGTTTCAAAACCCATATAAGAAATGGTGATCGTATAATTTCCCTGCGGAAGAATAAGTGAAAAATAACCATACGTGTTTGTTGGTACACCAACCTTCAATTCATCTGCGGAAACAATCGCCCCGATAAGGTCTTCCCCGTTCCGGGCATCCTTCACCTTTCCACTGATGGTAAACTTTTTTGCAGAAGTCTTACCTTGTTGAGCAGATAGACCAATGGTAACAGAAATAAAAAGGAAACAAAATAATATTCGCATGAATAAAGTTATAGCTTAGTTAATCCGGCAATCAACGCAAAAAATCTCAATGGATGATTACTACTATGATTAAAAGTTTTTAATGCTTAGTATTTTTTACATGGAGTTTACTATGAGTCCTTCCGTACAGAAAATAAATGCAAAGCCCGATGCAAAGCCAGATTCCAAACCAGATCCAATTGCTTTTTCCAAGTTGTGACATCAGGTAAAAATTACATAATAATCCCATAACCGGAAGCAACGAATATTTTTTTATAAAAGTAAAAACGCTGATGAAAAAACTGAGAATCAAAAATGACCATAACCGAAAATCGTTGCTGAAATCTGTAAAGGAAAAAAATGAAATGAACTTTTCAGTTCGCGTTAAATACAAGGCGATGATGCAGGAAACAAATAAAAGAGGAACGATAAATTTCCCGTTGAAATATGGCACTCTGAAACCAACGTGGTATTCGTTTTTATGATTTTCCATTCGAATCACCCCTGCACAAACAACAATGAATGCAAACAAAGTTCCGATGCTCGAAAGGTCCGTTACTTCTTTTAAATTCATAAATAATGCAGGCACCGAAACCATGATTCCCGTGATGATTGTCGAGAACCAGGGGGTTTTAAATTTGTGATGAATGGCACTGAATTTTTTCGGCAACAAACCATCGCGGCTCATGCTCATCCAGATTCGCGGTTGTCCCATTTGAAAAACCAAAAGCACACTCGCCATTGCAATTACTGCACTCACCGCAACAATTCCACTCATCCAACTCACGTGCAATTTTTCAAAAACAAAAGCCAGCGGATCACCGATTGCAAGTTCTTTGTAACTGATCATCCCGGTGAGAGTAAGCGCGATCAAAATATAAAGCACCGAACAGATTACTAAGGATAAGATCATGGCACGCGGCAGATCTTTTTTCGGATCGTGGCATTCCTCGGCAGTAGTTGCCAGTGCATCGAATCCAATGTACGCAAAAAAAACAGAGGCGACTCCGCGCAACACGCCTTCCATTCCGTTCGGAGAAAAAGGCGACCAGTTCTTCGGGTTCACATAAAAAGCTCCGACAACAATCACCATGGCGATTACAATCAATTTCAGCCCGACAAAAATATTGCTTGCTGTTTTCGTTTCATGCACACCGCGGTAAATTAAAACTGTTATTGCCAGAACAATTGCTAATGCAGGAAGATCAAGCACGAGTTTCATTCCGAAAAATTCAGGCGCATTTTGCCACGCAAGAAATGCTTCCTGTTGCGCATGGGTAAGAAGATCGAATTTTGTTCCTGAAGAAATTAATTGCTGTACTTCTGAGAAAATTCTTCTTGCCGAAAGATAATCCATACTTAAATATTCGGGAATATGAACATTCAGTCCATCGAGCAATCCGGTAAAATAATCACTCCACGAAATAGCCACCACGATATTGCCGATGGCGTATTCCACGATCAGTGCCCACCCGATGATCCATGCCACGAGTTCACCAAACGAAGCATAGGCATAAGTGTAAGCGCTTCCAGAAACAGGTATGCTGGAAGCAAACTCAGCATAACACATGGCAGAAAACGAACACGCAAAAGCAATGAAGATAAAAAGAAAGACCACTGCCGGCCCTCCATCTGCACTTGCATTTCCGATGGTGGAGAAAATTCCGGCACCGATGATCGCTGCAATTCCAAGCGCAGTGAGGTCGCGCAGGCGCAATGATTTTTTCAGCTTGTGCTCCTTCAGGTCATCTTTTGCAAGATCACTTAGAATTTGTTTTACGGATTTTCTTCTGAAAAGAGTTTTGTTCAAATGAGAAAAGTTTGAACGGCAATGTATAAAAATACCATCAAACTTTTTTTATCGGAGTTGAATGGCATTTGCAATTTCCCGATTCGCAGGAATGGCCTTTTGCATTTTTGTAAATGGTCCGGGCGATGTAAAAAACTGCGGATAGAATAATAATTGTGATTATGATATATTGGGTTTTCAATTTTAGTTAATGGTTATTGGTTAATAGTTAGAGTTCTCTATTTTTTAGTTATGTTCGTTACCACTGTTTATAATTCAAATGACCAATTGCTAATGACTAATAACTACTCGCTCCCACTTTTCTCGGTTTATATTTCGCAGCCACTTCAGCAATCGCTTTGATATGTTCCGGAGTAGTACCGCAACAACCACCAACAATATTCACGAGGCCTTCTTTGCAAAATTCTTCCACCTGCTTTGCCATCGATTCGGGAGACTGGTCGTATTGCCCCATCTCGTTTGGTAACCCGGCATTCGGATAAGCATGCACAAAGTATGGTGATTTGGCGGCCATAATTTGTAAGTATGGACGCAGGGCTTCGGCTCCCAGTGCACAATTCAATCCAACACTTAATAATGGAACATGCTGAACCGAAATCAAAAATGCTTCGGTGGTTTGCCCTGAAAGAGTTCGTCCGCTTGCATCGGTTATCGTTCCTGAAACCATGATGGGGTAGGTTTTTCCTATCTCGTCAAATAATTCTTCAATGGCGAACAAAGCGGCCTTCACATTCAGGGTATCAATGATGGTTTCAAGCAACAAAATATCAACTCCTCCTTCGATCAGGGCTTTTGCCTGTTGCTTAAAAGCCACAGCCAGTTCATCAAAAGTTACTGCACGGTACCCGGGATCATTTACATCCGGTGAAAGGGATGCGGTTTTATTGGTCGGCCCCATGGAACCTGCAACAAACCTTGGTTTATCGGGAGTTTTTTTGGTGAACTCATCGGCCACTTCGCGGGCAATTTTTGCCGATTGAAAATTAATATCGTAAACCAAATGCTCCGCGTGGTAATCTGCCTGGGCAATAGTGGTTCCGCTGAATGTATTGGTTTCAATGATGTCGGCACCGGCCTCAAAATACAGCCGGTGAATTTCTTTTATGATTTCCGGTCGGGTAATGGACAGCAGGTCGTTATTGCCTTTCAATGACTTGGTAATATTTTTCATCGAATCATTCCTGAAATCTTTTTCCTCCAGTTTGTGCCGCTGGATCATAGTGCCCATCGCTCCGTCAATGATCAGTATCCGTTGTTTCAATAATTCGTAAATATTCATAATTACCTCCTTTTTTAAGAGAACAAAGATAAATTAAAATTGTGTTGATATTAAAATAAGGGATAAATGAAGACTACTTTGGCTTATAT
>JBIOHI010000093.1:0-7852 GCA_044448845.1 Bacteroidia bacterium | reverse complement strand
ATTGAATGCATCAATAGGGTAGAAACATTTACAACGGTCGGAGAATTTTTAATGAGAATGAAGAAGCAGCCCTTCGACTTCGTGCTGATGGACATAAGCCTGAGAGTAGGAGATAACAAACATGAAGACGGGCTGGAAGTTTGTAAAGTCCTGAAAAACCGGTACGCAAAAGTAAAGGTACTAATTTTTAGCGAATACGAAAGCAGTCTGTTTATTTATGACGCGTATAAGAATGCAGATGGTTTTTTAAGAAAGAGTGGAAAGGTTGCAGAATTACAAGCGGCAATCGATAAAATTATGATTCACCACGAAAAATACTTTGATGCAAAAGCCCTGGAAGAGATTTTGAAAATTAAGGAAGTAACCATGAAAAGTGAAATAGATTCAAAGGAGGATTTTACTGACAGGGAAATGGAAGTAAGGGAATTGATCTGTGAAGGAAATTCTGATAAAACAATCGGAAATATTTTAAATCTTTCTCCTACCACCATTAAAAAACATCGCCAGCATATTTTACGGAAAATTCATGGTCACAAAAGCATTGAAATAATAATTCATGCCATCCGGAATGGATTTTACAAATTTTCGGGGGGGGGGGTAAATAATTTTATTTAAATATTTCCAACAAAGAAAATTCAATTTTTCAATTCCACCACCTTCGCATCGCCCCACAGATCTTCCACGGCATAAAACTCGCGTTTTTCTTTCTGGAAAACATGAGCCACCACGTTGATGTAATCGAGCAGCACCCATTCGAGGTTCTCGAAACCTTCGCGGTGCCAGGGATTTTCACCCGTTTGTTTTTGTAATTCTTCTTCGGCACTACGGGCAATGGCTTCCACCTGCTTATCTGACTGCGCATGGCTGATCACGAAAAAATCGGCCGAGGCGCCTGCAATTCCCCGCATATCAAGGATGCGAATGTCTTCTGCTTTTTTCTCCGACATTCCTTTGGCAAGAAGCGTTGCAATCTCAAGGCCGTCATTGGTGTCCTTGGTTGGCCGTTTGACTGTCTTGCTTTTTTTAACCGTTAATTTTTTTGCAGGAACTTTTTTATCGGAAGTTGTTTTTTTTACTTTTTTAACTTTGGTGACCGCAACTTTTTTTGCAGGTTTTTTGTTTGCCATTTAAAACTATTTAAAATTAGTATATTCGTTTGCGAAAATAGTTTATTAAGTGCAAATATCTCAACCCGAAATAGGATGGAAAATTCTTCATTATGATGTGGTCGCATCCACCAACGATGTGATACGCATGCTTTCCGAGAATGAGGATATAGTTCACGGTACGGTGGTGATGGCCGATTACCAGTCGAGCGGAAGAGGCCAGTCAGGTAAAGGATGGGAATCGGAACCCGGTAAGAACATCATTCTTAGTTTCTGCCTGGTTCCAATGAACATTATGGCCGGGGAACAACCCAATCTCAATTTATTTATTTGCCTCGCGGTGTACGACCTCGTGAATTCTTGTTTCCCGGGTATCACTAAGATCAAGTGGCCGAACGATATTTATGTGAATGATCAGAAAATTTCGGGGATACTTATTGAGAATGTGATCCAGGGCCAGTTGATCAAAAGTTGCGTGATCGGGATCGGGGTGAACGTAAATCAAAAAAGTTTTTTGGTTGGAAGGGCAACTTCCTTCCGGTTGCTTGCCGGTAAGGAATTCGACACAAAAAAATTAGCATCCGAATTATTCTTTTACCTGAATAACCGGTACCACGAATTCAACATGAAATTAAGAACCAAGCTCAACGATGATTACCTGAATGCCTTATTTTTATTTGGTGAAAAAGCAAAATTCCAGTGGGGAGAAGAGATCATTGAAGGCGAGATCCACGGCATTGATGAGAACGGAAAACTGAAATTGAAGACCACCGAAGGCATGAAGTTTTTTTCGTACCGCGAGATCACTTTTATATGACTGTGAAAACAAGCCTGGTTTTATTTATTTTAATCCTGCAAGTATCCCGTTTATCCGCCCAGGATTACATTCGCACAAAGGACGGAGAAAAGATCTCGGCAAAAATTATTTCATTTGATTCGTCTCAAATAAAGTACCGGTATTTTGCCAGCAGTGATACGTTGATCTATTCACTGAACAGGGAAGAGCTTGAAGCCATCGCCTTCACCCGCGACAATATCAGCAGGATTGAGATGCCGGACGCTCAGCATTTTATTTCTTCGGATTCCGAAAAGCTTCCTTCGCATATTGAGATCATTTTTATGGAAAAGGGAGATCTGTTAAGAACTTCGATCGATACTTTTCTCGATAACCAGGTTCAGTTCCATGTTTTATATTTGCATGACACTTCAAAATATTTTCTGAATAAATCGGAGATCAAAAATATTACCTTTACGAAAATACCCAAAAGCGCGGCACAAATTATTTCCCCGGAACAGTATGATAAAACACCTGATAAAGATATTGAAAGTCGGGCCACTGCAGATGCCAGGGCAAATTACCATGCCTATAGTGCCGCAGGAACTGTTTCGCTCTTATCGGGTCTGTTTGTTTTGGGAACATGGCCGGTTGCTATTCCGCTCGCAATGTCTGTCACCTCGCCCGAGAGATACAATCTCGGTTATCCCAATGGTGAACTCATGAAGAATCCCAGCTATTCAAAAGCTTACACGGAAGAAGCAAGAAGAATAAAGAGCCGAAAAGTGTGGAATAATTTCGCGATCGGTGCCGGAATTTCTGTCGGGTTGGTGATTATCATGTTCGGTTCTTTATTTATTCGCTGATGACGGATCTTGCTGTTGACTCGGGAAACACCAATATCAAGGCAGGACTCTTTGAAGAAAATGTGCTGAAAGAGATTTTCGTGCTCGAGAATAAAGAATGGAACCTGTTTCATTCGGTGGTAAAAAAAAATAAAGTTCAACGAACCATACTGAGTAGCGTTGGGGAAATCAATACGGAACTCGAATCACTGTTTCAAACTTCAACCCGGTTTTATAAACTCAGTGCGAAAATAAAATTACCTTTTAAAATAAATTATCGGACCCCGGAAACCCTTGGTGCCGATCGGCTGGCCGGAGTTGCCGGGGCGATGCACTTTTATCCCAAAACCCATTGCCTGGTGATCGATGCCGGCACCTGCATCACATCCGATTTTATAACAGCAGAAGAGGAATACCTCGGAGGTTCCATCTCGCCCGGATTGCAGATGCGGTTGAATACCATGCACAGGTTTACCAGCAGGCTTCCTGAAATTAAATTCACGCAACCGATACATTTCATCGGCAAATCAACCGAATCCTCGATGCTTTCGGGTGTTTACAACGGGATCGCGGATGAACTGAATGGAACCATTCACCGGTACGAAAGCGAATTCGGCAATATCCAGAATATAATTTGCGGGGGAGATTCATCGGTGTTTGCCAATCGGATAAAAAGCAACATATTTGCAGCGCCATACCTCGTATTGTATGGTTTAAAAAAGATTTTGGACTGTCAGGATGAATAGCATTTTGCGAGCGTTAATTTTACTATTTACCGTTACCACCCTTTATGCACAAGACCAAACCAAGTCGCCATATTCGGCACTGGGACTTGGAGATATGCAGTTTGGCGGGAACGCGATGATGAGCGCATTAGGCCAAACCAGCCAGGGAATAAGGAGAGCATCCGAACTGAATGTGATGAACCCTGCATCCTATAGTTTTCTAAAATTAACCACGGTCGAAACAGGGTTTCGGTACACACTCGGAACCATTCAAAACAGCAGCGGAAGCAGTAATATTGATAATTTCACCTACGGTTATCTGAATGTGGGAATTCCTATTTCTCAGGCACACCGCATCGGCCTGGCCTTTGGATTGGAGCCCTTTAGCAGCGTGGGTTACAATGTTTCCTCAAACGTCACCAACACTACCAAATGGGGCACAACCTTTCCATCCAACCTGGTTACAGCAGGTAGCGGAGGGTTGTCAAAGTTTTTTCTGGGCGGTGGGATGGCCTTGCTCAAAGATTTTTCCATCGGTGCAAATTTTTCTTATGTGTGGGGCAAAATACAATCGAAGAAATCGATTTACATACCACCCGAATACAACATGTATAATGTGGAGGAAATATTTACATCCTACGTGGGTGGTTTCAATTTCGATTACGGATTTCAGTATCATACCATTTTTAAAGACCGCGACAGCATTCCGAAATACAAGCTGGTAATAGGCGCGACAGCAAGCCTTCCAACGATCATGAATGGAACCCAGGATTTCAGTGCGCGCACCATGGGTGTAGGCGGGATTCTCGGAACAAAAGACACCGTTGTGTACCAGAATGGGATTGCAGGACAAGTTAATTTTCCTTTAGTGATCAGGGCAGGAATTTCGTTTGAAGAAATTGACCATTGGTTGGTTTGCGCGGATGTGAGTTATGCAAAATGGTCGCAATATCGCTTCTTCAATTCAACGGATTCCTTAAAAGACCTGCTGGGATTTTCGTTTGGTTTGGCGTACACTCCTTCCAAAAAATTTGAAGAGAAAAATTATTTCAATAAGATCGAATACCGCATTGGCGGCCGGTACGACAATGGTTATCTTTCCGTGAACAAGAATGATATTTCAACCATTGGTTTTTCGGCCGGATTAGGTTTGCCCCTTGGATTAAAGATCAGGTCACGCCTGAATATCACCGGTGAATATTACATCCGTGGGACAATGAATGACGGGTTGATACGAGAATCCTACTTCCGCTTAATACTTGGTGTTACCTTCAGCGACAAATGGTTCGACCGATACAAATACCGTTGATCAGCATAAGAAAAATTCAGGGACTGATCTTTTTTCTTCTATGCGCCGGATTTATTTCCTGCCAGAATGATATTGAAAAAGTACGTGTGATGACTGAAAAAAATAACCTTCCGGTGGAAACAGGTAAAACAGTTCAGATGAATTACACCGACTCGGGATACCTGAAAGCGCGTGTGTTTGCACCACTAATGGAACGTTACGCCAACGATGAAAAAAATTATACTGAAATGAAAAAAGGACTCACCGCTTATTTTTTCAACCGCAACCGAAAAGTGGAAAGTTACCTGCGTTCGAAATATGCCATCCGTTATGACCGCGACCGAAGGATGGTGGCTCGTACGGATGTGGTGCTGGTAAATTATAAAGGCGATACGTTGAATACCGAAGAACTGAACTGGGATGAAAATACGCAGCGTATTTTTTCCGACAAAGCGGTTCGCATCACTACACCCGATGAGATCATTTTCGGGGAAGGTTTTGAATCGAGCACTGAATTCGACCGGTATAAAATTTTTAAAATAAAAGGAACGATCAGCCTCAAAAAATAATGTCGAAATTCGTTTTGTATAACTGGCTCATAATTTCGGTAACCGCATTGCTGGTGGGAGTTTACGTGACTGTATTCGAAAACTTCACCGAAGGGAAAGCGTATATGTTTTTTGTCGTGGCGATTATTTTCGGAGCACTGTTTTTTTACCGGTTGAGGAAACAGAAGTAAAAAATTAGGTCATTCGAAAGTTTAATTTAAATATTATTTAGCCTAAAACCTAAGATTTATACTAAGATTGTGAGCGTATCAAAGTTAATGAAAGTATCCTTGAAAATAATTCCTGTTGATTTGTTGGAACAATATAAATCCGGCTTTGATAAAACCATTCAAAAAAGTTTTGAAAAACTTCACGACAGCGAATTGAGCCTGCCTGCCGGTCAGGCAGGCATTTACACTTTTAGTTTTTCTACATCGGTGTCTGCTGTTTTTTCATCTAAAATTGAAGGTGAAGATATTGAGTTGGATTCATTTATCAAGCACAAACGGTTTGGCACAAAATATAAACCCGACTATACGCGAAAGATTGACGATTTGTATGGTGCATACTCGTATGCGCAGCAAACGCGGCTTTCTCCGCAAGCACTGGAAAATGCACATGCGCTGCTTACCAAACACATTTTACTCAAATTACAACAAGGAAAACTAAGAACCGGAAACATGTTTGTGGTAACAAAAGATGGCAATATTGAGTACGTAGCCACAGCGCCCAACAAGGTGAAAACCGAAGTGAAAAAATTGTATGATGATATTGAAACATTAGTTTCTGCTAAGCTAACCTTTGAAGAAGTTTTCTTTTTCGCTTCTATGTTACATTTAGTATTTGTAAAAATTCATCCGTTTGAAGATGGCAACGGCAGAACGGCACGGTTGTTAGAAAAATGGTTTGTTGCGCAAAAGTTGGGAGATAAGTCATGGTTCATTCAGTCGGAAAAAAATTACTACGCACAACATCAAACCTATTACAACAACATAAGACGTTTGGGTTTGGATTATGAAGAATTAAAGTATTCTGAAGCCCTTCCGTTTTTATTGATGCTTCCAAATTCAATTATCATTAAAGAATAAACAATGAGCATTGCAGGCTTTCTCAGTCTCGAATCCTCAAACTTTTTTTGGACTTCAACTGATCCGTTGCCAAGTGATCAATAAAAAAAATATTCAGTCAAGAATAATAGCAATAAAAATTGATCATGCTCCCATTTTATAGACTCAATTGTGTGCAAATGATAAAGGGGCTTAATGAACTAAATCACTAGACCCCTTATTTTACTGGTGGGCCCACTTGGGATTGAACCAAGCACCCTCTGATTATGAGTCAGATGCTCTAACCGAATGAGCTATGGGCCCGAAATTGAGTTGCAAACATATATTTTTGAAACCGAATTGAAAAATCAGAAAATGAAAAGAGTAAAAACGGTCATATTGGATTTATTGTTTTTTCGGAACATTTGTGGAACATTTGGAAATTTCCTGGGTTATTCGATGACAATTTTCTGTTTACCGATTGAAGAACCGCTCTTATCACTAACATTCAAAAAATAGATTCCGGAAGGAATCGTCGATGAATTGAACTGAAAAGTTTGTTTACCTGATATGACTATGCGTTTTTCATTCAGAATATTCCTTCCGTTCACATCATACAAATTGATTGAAATATTCTTCTGTTCTGCTGATTCGATTTCAATATTCAATATTCCATTGGTGGGGTTCGGATAAATAGCAACAGAACTTCTACTCTTATTTGTAGAAACAACCTTTACTTCACTTAGGGAGAATTTACCATCGAGATCAACTTGCTTCAAACGGTAATAGGATGTTCCTGTTAATGGAGTTTCATCATTAAAGTTGTAATTGATTGTAATGTTTGAATTACCATTTCCTTTGACTGTTCCAATACTTTCATAGTGTTCATTATCTTGACTTCGTTCTATTGAAAAATAATTATTATTTATTTCGGATGAGGTACTCCAATTTAATTGCACTTTATTTTCTCCTAATATGGTTGCGGTAAATTCTGTAAGTTTTACTGGTAATGTCATTGCTCCGATGGAACCGTAAGCACCAGTATAATATATAGTGCTTGTACCAGTCCCATTATATTCATACACTCTGAAAAAGTAAGTAGTATTTAAAGCTAAACCAGTAATGCTGCATGAATTTCCTGTTCCATCATAAACCACATAATTTCCGGTTCCTACGGTATATCCTGAACCATAAATTGAGTTTGCAGTGTAAGAAGTTCCATTTGTTGGGTCTGACATTGAACTGCTGCTTGCTCGTGCAATAACCATTCTTCGCGTACCATTTCCACTTGTCCAATTCACTGTCATTGATGTATTTGTAATACTACTTGTGTATAAGCTTGATGATGCCGTTGTAGGTGGAGCAATAGCACCAGGATACGTTTTATAAATGATACCTGAACTTCCAACAGCATAACCAATTGAATCATTAACCATAAACAAATCAAAAAAGGAACTCGCACTTGGGTAAATCCCCATTGCAGCCCATGTGTTGCAAGTATCATTGCTCATTATAATAT
>JBIOHI010000092.1:0-7902 GCA_044448845.1 Bacteroidia bacterium | reverse complement strand
TAATAAAAGAAACGGTTATTTCACTTTATAAAACAAAATGTGAAATCAAGGCAATGGTCACCCCTGCTGAAACAGCAATGAGTTTCCTCAAGCCCATCCGGTGATTTTCGGAGTTCTCAAATAAAATAGTTGTGGAAATATTGAGGAAAATCCCCGATACAAAACCAAGAACTAAATTGAAAAACACAGCAGGAAAATGCTCGTGCAAAATAGTTCCTGCAAAAACTCCGGCAGGTGACATCAGTGCATAAACAAAAAGCAAAACAAGAACAAAATTTTTCCGGATGTGTTCGGTTTGCAAAATACTCATCAGCGCAAATGCAGCAGGCAATTCGTGAAAAGCAATTCCGAAACTCATCGGTTTGCTGATGTTGGTCAGAATACCCAAAGGAATTCCTTCCGTGAATGAATGCAAACTCAAACTTAAAAACAGTCCCAGTGGTAACGCCAGGTTGTGATCGTGTGAATGGGTGTGCAAATGCCCGTGTTCGGCTCCTTCTGAAAACTTCCCGATGAGCAATTGAAAAAAGAATCCGGCCAGAACGTAAAGAGCGGTGGCACTGTTTGAAACAGAAAAAACTTCCGGCAATAAATTCAAAATGGTGATGCTGAAAATATAACCTCCGGCAAAAGCAAGAAAAGACCCAAGCAAAATCTCGTTCTTATATCCTGAGCGAAAAGCGATCACCCCGCCTATAAATGGAGCTGAAAATAATAATGCATAGATCCAGCTACTCATGAGTTGTTTTAATTTTCATGAATACGAGCCTTGATGCAACTGCTCCGAGCAAACTTCCAATGAGTGCTCCGCAAATCACATCGAGCGGATAATGAACTCCCACATACACCTGGGAAAAAGCGATACCTGCAGCCCAAAGCAAGGCAATCGGCAAGAACCATTTTCGCTGAGATGAAAAAAAAGAACTGAAATAAACAGCTATTGCAAAATGATTGGTGGCATGAGCTGAAACAAAACTGAACCCGCTTCCGCAATTCACGAAAAGACGAATATGACCTTGCATTGATGGATCGTTGCACGGTCGCAAACGCTGCACGAGGTTCTTGATCACGTTCGCGCTGAGCTGGTCACTCACTAAAACTAACAGAATTATTCCTGTGGCAATCCATAGTGTTTCATTTTTATACTTTTTGTAAATAAAAAAAAATAAAACGAGGTAAAGGGGATACCATACATACTGATTCCTCATCCAAGGACAAAGCCAATCGAGTAAAGCATTCTGCATTCCCGAATTAACGGCAACGAAGAACTGCTGATCTAAATGTTTTATCGTTTCAAACATTTACTTGTGGTGAATTCGTCCGAAAATGATTTTATGCTGCAAGTTTAGTTTAAAACCATATTAATCACCAAGTTTTCAACAGGTTTAAATTTTATTCCCACAACTCATCATTCTCATTTGTTGCTTCGGGAGGTTCGATTAAATTTGCGCCTCGAAAAAAAACTATCCTTGTGACTTTAATTAAATCTATTTCCGGAATTCGCGGCACCATTGGCGGAAAAGCCGGTGATTCGCTTACTCCTACCGATATTGTGAAATTTACTGCCGCTTTCGGCACCATGATCAAAAATGGTTCGAAAACCTGCAAGATTGTAGTGGGAAGAGACGCCAGGCTTTCCGGCAGCATGCTCAACGGAATTGTTACCGGAACCCTCAGCGGCCTGGGCATTGATATCATTGATCTCGGTTTATCCACCACTCCCACCGTTGAATTGGCGGTAAAAGATGAAAAAGCCGATGGAGGGATCATTCTAACTGCGAGCCACAACCCGAAACAATGGAATGCCTTAAAATTACTGAATAGTGAAGGAGAATTCATTTCGGAAGCGCTGGGAAATAAAGTGCTGGAACTTGCTGCCAAAAATGATTTTGAATTTGTTCCGGTAGATAAACTTGGCGTCATCACACAAAAAAAAGACTACATCCAGAAACACATCGATAAAATTTTAGCGCTCAACCTGGTTGATGTAAAAGCCATCAAAGCAAAAAAATTCAGGATAGTTGTTGATGCCGTGAATTCAACAGGAGGCATTGCAGTTCCAATGCTTTTAAAATCTCTTGGCGTTGAAACTGTAATTGAATTGTATTGTACTCCCGATGGAAAATTTGCGCACAACCCCGAGCCTTTGCCTGAAAACCTGAATGAAATTTCGGTACAGGTGAAACGGAACAAAGCAGATCTCGGAATTGTAGTGGACCCTGATGTAGACCGGTTGGCGCTCGTGAGTGAAGATGGAAGTTTCTTTGGCGAAGAATATACATTGGTGGCTGTCGCAGATTACGTTTTGAAACATATGGCTGCCGAGCAGGCCGGCAAAAAAGGCGCAAGAAACCTTTCAACCGTTTCTAATCTTTCTTCCACCCGTGCCTTGAAAGACATCACCGAGAAACATGGCGGAACTTACCATGCCAGTGCGGTAGGAGAAGTAAATGTGGTGAAGATGATGAAAGAAAATAAATCGGTCATCGGTGGTGAAGGAAACGGTGGAATTATTTTACCTGAACTGCATTACGGACGTGATGCATTGGTGGGCATTGCATTATTCCTGACTCATCTTGCTAAGTTCGGAAAAATTTGTTCTATGCTTCGCGAAACTTATCCGGATTATTTCATTTCAAAAAATAAAATTGAACTGACCCCTGAAATAAATATTGATGACCTGATGAAAAAGATACAGGAGAAGTATAAAAAGCAACCGATCAATATCGTTGACGGTGTGAAAATTGAATTCGATAAAGAGTGGGTTCACCTGCGCAGGTCAAACACAGAGCCGATCATCCGTATTTATGCCGAGAGCAGGAACGAAGCCACCGCCAACCATCTTGCCGGAAAAATCATTTCGGATATCAAACATATTATTAAAGGATGATAGTTATTAAGTTATTCGTTATTAAAAATTTCTAACGTCAATTTGCAATAACTATTCACTGTATAACCCAATAACTAAATAACCTAATAACCCAATAACTAAACAACCAACCATGCAGTGTGGAATCGTGGGCCTGCCCAATGTAGGAAAATCAACTTTATTTAATTGCCTCTCGAATGCGAAAGCACAGGCGGCCAACTTTCCGTTTTGTACCATCGAGCCCAATCTCGGTGTGATCACCGTTCCCGATGAACGCATGACTATTCTGGCAGACCTGGTTCACCCGCTAAAAATTGTTCCCACAACTATTGAGATTGTTGACATTGCCGGCCTGGTAAAAGGTGCAAGCAAAGGCGAGGGTTTGGGAAATCAATTTCTGGCAAATATTCGTGAAACGGATGCAATCATTCATGTGCTGCGATGTTTTGATGACGACAATATCATTCACGTGGATGGTTCCATAAACCCGGTTCGGGATAAAGAAATCATCGATACTGAATTGCAGTTAAAGGATCTCGAATCGGTTGATAAAAAACTCCAACGCATGGCGCGTGCTGCAAAAACAGGCGACAAGGAAGCCATGAAAGGTGAAGCGGCTTTATTGAAATATAAATCGCATCTCGAGAGCGGACAATCAGCAAGGAGTGTAGAAGCCTCCGATGAAGAAAAAAAACAAATTGAAGACCTGCAATTGCTCACTTCAAAACCGGTGTTGTATGTATGCAACGTGGATGAGAAATCGGTGATCAACGGAAATAAATATGTCGTCATGGTGCGTGAAGCCGTAAAGAATGAACAGGCAGAAATTCTTGTCATCTCTGCAGCTATCGAATCGGAGATAACACAACTCGAAAATTACAACGACCGTGTTGAATTCCTGAATGATCTTGGTTTGAAAGAATCGGGAGTTGCGAAGTTGATCAAAGCAGCATACAAATTACTGGACCTAATTACGTATTTCACTGCCGGAGTTCAGGAAGTGCGCGCATGGACGATTCACAAAGGATTCAGAGCACCGCAGGCTGCCGGAGTTATTCATACCGATTTCGAAAAAGGATTTATTAAGGCAGAAGTGATAAAATTAGAAGACTACAAAAAATACGGTTCAGAAAGTGCCTGCCGTGATAACGGTAAATTGGCAATAGAAGGAAAAGAATACATCGTTCAGGATGGCGATGTCATGCACTTCAGGTTTAATGTGTAACCACCAACTCCTCTTCCAATTTCATGATCCAGCCGAATTTATCAGGGATCCGCGAGGAATAAATTCCGTTGAGTGTATCATACAAAAGATTGGAAACTTCACGCGATTCAACTGGAGGTAAGACATAATCTTTTCCTTTATAATTAAACGAGGCAATTCGAGCAAGCATGGCTGCAGTGCCTGTTCCAAAAGCATCCTGCAAAAGTCCTTTATCAAATGCTTCTGCAATTTCTTTGATGGAAATTTTTCGCTCTTCCACTTTATAACCTTTGTCGCGTAAAATTTGAATGCACGAATCACGTGTCACTCCCTGCAAAATGGTTCCGTCAATTTCGGGAGTGAGAACGGTTTTATTGGCAACAAAAAATACATTCATCGTTCCCGATTCTTCCACGTACTGGTGGTCTCTACAATCTGTGCAGTTGTACTGGTCAAATCCTTTTTGATTGGCTTCCCTGGTAGGCAGCATCGATGCTCCGTAATTTCCGGCAGCCTTCGCAAATCCAACTCCGCCTTGTGCTGCACGAACATATTTTTCTTCCACCAGCACGTTGATCGGTTTTGAATAATATGCATTAGCCGGACTGCAAATGATCATGAACGCAAAATTCTTCGAAGGGCGAACCCCGATAAAATCATCGGTGGCAAACATGAATGGCCTTAAATACATCGAACTTCCCTCTTTAGCCGGGATCCAATCTTTATCAAGCATAACCAGCTTTTTCAAACCTTCCATAAAAATTTCTTCCGGAATCTCAGGCATGGCCATGCGTTGTGCCGAAAGATTCATCCTCTTAAAATTCATCAATGGGCGAAACAACTGGGGTGTACCTTCAGGAGACTTGTAGGCTTTCATTCCTTCAAAAATAGATTGACCATAATGTATTGCCGAAAGGGACGGTGGCAGTAAGATATCGCTGTAGGGCAATATTTGCGGATTCTGCCAGGTTCCGTCAATGTAATCGGCACGAAACATATGATCGGAAAAATTCTTTCCGAATTGAAGAGTTTCAAAATCAAGTGAATGAATTTTTGACTGGGTTGATTTGGTAATTTTAATGGATATTGCCATTGAATTTAGTTTAGTATGCTGATCGAAAATAACCTGATCTATGGTTTGTTTGATGAATTTTATTTTATCGGGGATGAACCTTTCATTCCTCGCTTCAAAGGAAAAGAAATTATCAAACAAAACAATACCGATCTTAAGTTTATTGGTACAAACAAACACAAAACAATATTTCTTTTTCATGATGAAAATCAACTTTCTGAAACGGGGCTTCAAATGATCAGAAACCTTGTGGATAAAGGGATAGGCTGGAAAATGGAAGATATTATACTACTTAATCTCTCGGAGAACTCACAGCCAACCCTTGCAAATCTTACTGATTTCTTTAAACCTGAGAAAGTATTGATCTGGGGTTGCAAGGGATTTCTCGAATCCAATGGCATCCCGGAAAAAAACCATGAAGTACAAAAGTCGGGAAGCCTTGAGTTGCTCGTTGCCAAAAGCATTGCAGAGTATGAAACGACACCTGCCCTGAAAAATCAGCTATGGAATGCCATTCAAAAATTATTTAACAAGAAATGAAACTGGTATTTGCCACGCATAATTCAAACAAGGTAAAAGAGATCCTGCATCTCATCGGAGACCGATATGAAATATTGATTCTCGATGAAATTGGTTTAAAGGAAGAGATTGAAGAAACCGGAACAACCATTGCCGAAAATGCGAGTCTGAAAAGCCGGTTCATTCATGAAAAATTTAAACTGAATTGTTTTGCCGATGACACAGGGTTAATGGTGGACGTACTCGGAGGTAAGCCCGGAATCTTTTCTGCACGTTATGCCGGTGAACAAAAAAATGCCGGTGACAACATTGATTTGTTATTAAAAAAATTAGAAGGACAAAACAACCGGAAAGCAAAGTTCTTAACAGTCATCTCGCTTTGGTTGAATGATAAGGAAACTATTTTTGAAGGAACATTGAATGGTGAAATCGGAATGGAAAGACGCGGCACCTATGGTTTCGGGTATGACCCGGTTTTTGTTCCTTCAGGATCTTTAAAAACACTTGCAGAATTTACGCTCGAAGAAAAAAACAGGATCAGCCACCGCGCTCTTGCTTTCACCAAATTAATTGCTTTTTTAAAAAAGAACTGATCAGTTCTTGATCTCTTTTGATTTGATGTGATCTTCGAACTGCTTCGACAAGGGCATTCCCTGTTCGGCTTCGATGTCCGCAATCCTGTGATTGAAAATATAAACCGGTATTTGTGAAAGAACGGTTGCCAGCGTGGAAACAATCAAAAGGATAGTCAACGTGTTGCTGTCTTTCAGCATGAACCCGATAAGAACGAACAATACATTCACCATGTACATCACCAGTGAAACTTCTTTATGCCCCAAACCGATTCGCAGCAATAAATGGTGCATGTGATTTTTATCGGGCGCGAAAGGAGATTTTCTTTTTTGCATTCGAATGATGAAAACCCGGAGCGTATCAAAAAGCGGGATCATAAGAATGGCAACAGCAATTGCCGGGGCTGAAAGTAATTTATAGGAATTTTCAGCAAGGGGATTATTGAATTCGATGAACCGTATGGAAAAAACGGCAATAAGAAACCCGACTGTGAGGGATCCCGCATCTCCCATAAAAATTTTTGCAGGATTAAAGTTGAATACCAGAAATCCCAGCAATGCGCCCGCAAGCCCGAAAGCTAAAATTGACCATGCAGTCTGGTCGATAAAGTTGAACCACAATCCGAATGTGATGGAAATGATAAATCCCAAACCTCCCGCCAAGCCATCCACTCCGTCTATCAGGTTAAAGGAATTAGTAATAACCACAATAGTGAATAAGGTAAGTAAATAACTTGCCCACAGCGGAATATCATAAATACCGAACAAGCCATAGAAGCTTGTGATCCGTATGTCCTCGCCAACGATGGTAAGAGCGGTGGCAAACAATTGGCTCAGCAACTTTTTTACCGGGGAAAGAATAATGATGTCGTCTTTTAGTCCTATGAAAAAAAGAATGATAACTGCTGCCTGCAAATACTGCAATCTACCTATGCCATGCTGAATCCCCCAAATGCTTACTGAAATGGCAAATGCCGCGATGATGGCCACTCCTCCAAGCCGTGGAATCTTCTCAGTATGGAGCTTGCGGTTATCGGGTTTATCATACAATCCCTTGAATTTGGCAACCGTAATAATGGACGGAATGCCGAAAATGACGATCAGCAGCGAGGTAAGAAAGGATAGAATGATGTTTTGCATTCAGTCAAAAAAATCAGTCGCAAAGAAAAGGAATTTAAAACAGAAACCATAACCGTAATTGTGGAAACATGGTAAAAAAGTTGCCTTTTTAAGGCGCTAACCTGTCCACCTGCCAACTTCCCTGAGCAGTCAATAGAAAACGGAACCTGTCGTGAAGCCTGCTTTCCCTGCCTTGCCAAAATTCGAATGTGTTCGGAACCACGAGATATCCACCCCAGTTTTCAGGACGTGGAATATCTTTACCTGCGAATTTTTTTTCTATTTCCGAAAATCTTTCTTCAATAAAACCACGGTTAGGGATTACCTTGCTCTGAGGTGAAGCATGCGCCCCGATCTTGCTTCCAGGCGGCCTGGTCTTGAAATACTCTTCCGATTCCCATGGCGATATTCTCGAAGCACGCCCATCGATTCTTACCTGCCGCTGCAATTCACTCCAGAAAAATAATAGGCATACATTCGGATTGCTTTCGATCTCGTTTCCTTTGTCACTTGCATAATTCGTAAAAAAAACGAAACCTTTTTCATT
>JBIOHI010000091.1:0-7920 GCA_044448845.1 Bacteroidia bacterium | reverse complement strand
AATGCCGTGCCTGCATTGTTTCGGTAGAAGGAATGCGGGGATTCCAAACTTCGTGTAATTTAAAAGTACGGGATGGAATGAAAGTGGAGTCCCAATCGAAAGAAATTATTGAAACACAAAAACAAATTGTTGACTTAATGCTGTCGCAGGGTTATCACAATTGCCTGGCCTGCGAACGAAGCGGATCTTGCGAGTTACAAGATGTTTGTTATCATCTCGGAATTGAAAAAACAACTTATGCCGATGCACCAACCGGACATAAGGATGAGAGCGGAGAATTTATTGTAATTGAATACGACAAATGCATCAGTTGCGGAAGATGTGTGGCAGGGTGTAATCACACGGTGGTGAATGAAGTTCTTGGATTTGGCTATCGCGGGAAGAAAACAACCATCATGTGTGACGACCAGATACCAATGGGGTTGTCGAGTTGCGTGCAATGCGGTGAATGTGTTCAACTCTGCCCGACCGGTGCGCTCACCGATAAAAAATCGCGGGGCAAAGGAAGGTTCGCTCAATTTGATAAAGTGGATACCACTTGTCCTTATTGTGGTGTTGGTTGCCAGGTAACATTGCATGTTGACAAAGCAAAAAACAAAGTGGTGAGAGTTACAGGGCGTGAAGTGTGGCCGAATAACGGCATGCTTTGCGTGAAAGGAAGATATGGTTTTGAATTTCATGCAAGCCCGAAACGCCTGCAATATCCTTTGATAAAAAAGAACGGGAAACACGAACGTGCCACGTGGGATGAAGCGTTGGATCTTATTGCAGAGAAAATAAAAACCACGGTTGATAAACACGGTTCCGATGTTTTTTCCGCACTTGGTTCCGGGCGAATTACCAATGAAAATAATTATGCCGTTCAGAAATTTACACGCGCGGTGCTGAAAACAAATAATGTGGATCACTGCGCACGAACCTGCCACGCTCCCACCGTTGCAGGACTTGCGCATGCATTCGGAAGCGGGGCAGCCACCAATTCCATCAACGATATTTTAGAAAGCGAATTGATCTTTGTGATCGGTTCGAACATGACAGAAGCACATCCTGTTGTTTCCTATTATGTGAAACAGGCAGTTCAGAAAGGTGCGAAAATGATCGTGTGCGATCCGCGAAAAGTGGACATTGCACATTGGTCGGATCTGTATGTTCAATTGCGCGTTGGCACTGATGTTCCTTTCCTGAATGGTTTGATAAATGAGATCATAAAGAATGGATGGCACGATGAAGCCTTTATGAAAAATAATACCGAGAACCCCGATGAAATAAAAAAATGGGTGCAGGAATACCCGATCGAAAAAGCTTCCGAGATATCTGGCGTTTCAGTGGAAATAATGAAGCAAGTAGCCAAAATGCTGGGCGAAGCAAAAAAAGTAAATGTCATTTATTGTCTTGGAATAACGGAACACACCACGGGAACTGATAACGTAAAAACAATCGCCAACCTTCAAATGGTTCTCGGACATCTTGGAAAAAAAGGTTGCGGAGTAAATCCGTTGCGCGGGCAAAATAATGTGCAGGGAGCCTGCGATATGGGGGCTTTGCCGAATGTGTTCCATAATTACCAATCAGCAACCGAAGAAAAAGCGATCATCAAAATGGAAAAAGATTGGGGAGTAACCGGCTTGTCGAGAAAGGAAGGATACAAACTTCCAACGATGTTGCACAAAGCAACAACAGGTGAAACAAAAATTCTTTTCTGTGTTGGAGATAATACTGTTCAAACAGAACCCAACATGGCAAAGACCATCAAAGAAATTGAAGCATTAGAGTTTTTAGTTGTGGTCGATATTTTCCCGAACATGACCACCGAATATGCGGATGTGATTTTACCTGATGTTTGTTTCAATGAAGATGACGGAACCTATTCCAATCTCGACAGGCGTGTGCAGTTTTTGCATAAAGCTGTTGATGCTCCCGGAGAAGCAAAACCAACGTGGTGGATCATGCAGGAATTAGGGAAAAAAATGGGCATTGATCTGGGATTTCATTCGGCAAAACATACCTGGGAAGATATGCGAAGAACAGGAACCATCATGGGTGGAATTACCTATGAAAGAATTCAACACATCGGATTGCAGTGGCCATGCCCGACTGTTGAACATCCGGGAACACCTATACTACACTTGAACGGAAAATTCACGCGTGGCCTCGGGTTGTTTTCTCATACCACCTATCGCGCACAGGCCGAATTACCGGATAAAGAATATCCTTTCATTCTTTCAACGGGAAGAAGATTATGGCATTATCATACCGGAACACAAACCCGGAATTCGATCGGGTTGGAAAATATTTTCCCGGAAGAATTATTGGAGATAAGTCCTTACGATGCGAAAATAATGAACGTGAAATCAGGCGACATGGTGAAAGCTACCAGCCGAAGAGGAACGATAACTTTGAAAGCGTGGGTTACCGACAGATCACCAAAAGGTGTTACGTGGTGTGCATTCCATTTTCATGAAGCACATGCAAATGTTTTGACAAACGATGCTTATGATGATGTTACCGAAACGCCCGAATACAAAGCCTGCGCCATTCAAATAGAAAAAGTGAGTGATGGTGTTGAAGTGGTTTCAAGAGGATTCAGACAGGCACGTCCGTAATTGATAATTAATAATTCCTCAGCGAACTCTGCGATTTTTTCTTTGCGTTCTCTGAGGTAAAAAATTAACAAAAATAAAAATGACAACCGAAACTAACATCAACAAACTAATTGATTTTGCTATTGAGCAGGAACATGCAGCCTTCAACTTTTATATAGCTGCCTTCGAAAAAGTTGCTAATCCCGGAGTTAAAAAAACTTTTTGGGAACTGGCGCAGGAAGAACAGGGACATGCAAACCTGCTGGAGATGTATAAAAAAAACAAAGTCATCGGTGCCATTTTCAAAAAGGAAGTTATCGATTACAAGATCACCGAAACACAGGATCAGCCTGCACTTTCCATCCTGATGAAACCGGCCGAAGCCATTGCCATTGCAATGAAAAGAGAATTAGAGGCAGCCAATCTGTACCGTGTTTTGGCAGATAACGCATCAAAT
The DNA here is from genome assembly GCA_044448845.1 of Bacteroidia bacterium. GTDB lineage: Bacteria > Bacteroidota > Bacteroidia > UKL13-3 > UKL13-3 > CAIUEQ01. The sequence goes on along the minus strand of JBIOHI010000091.1, from coordinate 4,881 downwards.
AATGAAGAAAAAGATGCACTGCTGAATCTTGCCAATATGGAAATGGGACACAAACACCGCCTCGAGAATATTTTTGTTGAGATTGGTTATCCGGAGGTATTTTGATTTAATGCAAAATTAATTAAAGGTAAAAATCTCCTGGTTTGGGTTTAATCATCACAGGTTGCTAAAAACATTGTGTTTTCTCATTTGTTACAATTCAGTACATTTGTAACTACAAATTCGAATCTAACCCATGTCGAAAAACCTGAGCGAACTTTCCGGAAGAAAAGGGCTGAGAGAAAATCTCTTTGAGGAGCTTGGTATTGCTGCATCTCAAACCGGCACACCAACTACAGAAAAGATGGATTCGCTTGCCGAAGAATTTTTGATGGGCAAAGCGAATATTTACGGAGCCGCCACTTTTTATGATTTCATGAGACCTGAAAATAAAGGTAAGAAAGTTTATGTATGCAACGGAAGTTCGTGCATGACTGCCGGAACACAGGATGAACTGAAAAATAAGTTAAGCAAACATTTCAGTGAAGATGAGATCGGTGAAATGTGCTGCCTTGGCAGGTGTCACGAGAATTCTTCATTTCATGTGGCAGGAAAAAATTATTCCGGAAAAGCGATTGATGCGATAGAAAAGATAAAAGAGGAAAGAGTAAAGATAAAAGACAAATACGAGATTGCTTCTTACGGAACTCCTGTTCTTACTAATTCATTTCCCGGCATTGACGAATATTATAAAACACTGAAACTTGCTCTTGCCAAGCCGAAAGATGAATTGATCAATGAGTTAAAACTTTCCGGATTGCGCGGACGAGGCGGTGCCGGATTTCCGATCTCTTTCAAATTAGACTCAGCAAAAAATGCAGAGGGCAATCAGAAATTTATCGTGTGCAATGCTGATGAAGGTGATCCCGGTGCCTACAGTGACCGCTATTTGCTGGAAGTTCAACCGCATTCCGTTCTGCTTGGAATGATGATTTCCGGTTACATCGTTGGTGCAAATGCCGGTGTGATGTACATCCGTGCCGAATATCCCGAAGCTATTGAGATCACCCAAAAAGCAATTGATGACCTGAGAGAAAAAAAACTTCTTGGAGAAAATATTCTTGGATGCGGTTTTGACTTTGATTTTAAAATGATCAAAGCGCAGGGAGCATACATTTGCGGTGAAGAAACTGCCTTACTTTCTTCCATTGAAGGACAACGACCGGAAGTTCGAGTGCGCCCGCCCTACCCCACACAGCAAGGATTGTTCAACAAACCAACTGTGGTAAATAATGTAGAAACGCTGGCATGCATTCCTTTCATTGTAAAAAACGGTTTCGCAAAATTTGCATCAATCGGAAGAGCCCGCCTGAATGACAAAGTCGGGCAGGGTAGATCAACAGGAACAAAACTGATCTCGCTTGATGGATTTTTTAACAAACCCGGGATTTATGAAGTGGATATGGGAACTCCGCTTTCAGTTGTGGTGAATGATCTTGGTGGAGGTTTCAAATCAAAAATAAAAGCCATGCACATTGGCGGCCCGCTTGGCGGTTTGGTTCCCGTTGAAAAAATAAATGATTTAACCGTTGACTTCGAATCATTTTCTGAAAACGGATTTTTACTTGGTCATGCGTCAGTGGTTTGTATTCCCGAAAATTACCCTGTTGTCAAATATCTGGAACATTTATTTCAGTTCACAGCACACGAAAGTTGCGGAAAATGTTTTCCATGCCGTTTAGGTTCCGTGCGTGGTTATGAATTATTGAATAAAGCTCAGACATCGGATTATAAAATAGAAAAGGAATTATTTACTGACTTAATTACAACCTTGGAGATCGGCTCTCTTTGCGCTCTTGGCGGTGGTTTACCACTTCCCATTAGAAACGCATTGAAGTATTTTGATAAAGAATTGAGTCCGTATTTCCAAAGTTGAAAATATAAAAAAATATGCACAATTTAGTTGACGTAAAGCCAAATACAAACATTCGAAGCAATGGCCAGCACCATTCGAATGGCGTTGGAAAAGTTGATGTAAAAATTGCATACATCGATAACATTCCTCACGAAATGAAAGACGGGGAAACCATTCTTTCTTTCCTGAAAAGAATAAATGGAAAAGATTCGGTACCGACTTTGTGCGATGCCCCAAATCTCGATCCGTTCGGCTCATGCCGCGTGTGCAGCGTGGATGTTGCTCTCGTGAAAGATGGTCCTGTAAAAACACTTGCTTCCTGTCACACTCCTTTAACACCTGGAACTTTTATTTATCCAGAAACGGATCGCATTCAAAAACTCAGAAAAAATATCATTGAATTGGTACTAACCGATCACCCGCTTGACTGCCTGACCTGCGAAGTGAATAATAATTGTGAGTTGCAAACAGTGGCTGCAAGAGTTGGTGTGCGTGATGTTCGTTATCCTGAAGGAAAAAATCATTTAGATAAGAAGAAAGACCTGAGTCATCCTTACATGACCTCCGATATGTCGAAATGCATCAACTGTTTTCGTTGCGTGCGTGCATGCGATGAAGTGCAGGGGCAATTTGTTTTGAGCATGGCCGGTCGCGGATTTGATTCTCATATCGTGAAAGGACAGGAAACAAATTTCAATCTTTCCGATTGCGTGAGTTGCGGTGCGTGTGCGCAAGCCTGCCCGACTTCGGCAATTAGTGATGTCTTTGAATCAAAATCCATTGTTGCCGATAAAAAAGTTCGGACGGTTTGTACGTATTGCGGTGTCGGTTGCAATCTCGATGTTGCCGTAAAAGGAGGCACCATCAAATCCATCCAGGCACCTTATGATGCCGGAGTGAATGAAGGACACACGTGTTTGAAGGGACGCTATGCATTTTCATTTTATAACCATGAAGAAAGGCTTCGAACCCCATTGATAAAAAAGAACGGGGAATTTGAAGAAGCAACATGGGATGAGGCGTATGATTTTATTGCAAAGAAATTAACTGAGATAAAAAATACTTATGGTGCCGATTCAATTGGAGGAATTTCATCGGCACGATGCACCAACGAAGAAAATTATTTGATGCAGAAATTCATCCGTGCGGTTATCGGTACCAATAATATTGACAGTTGCGCCCGGGTGTGCCACTCTCCCACTGCGATTGGAATGCAACGCACTTTCGGAACGGGCGCTGCAACAAATTCTGTTGTTGATATGGAATATACCGATTGCATGCTGGTGATCGGTGCAAATCCAACGGATGCTCATCCCGTGACAGGAGCAAAAATGAAACAGGCAGCCATGCAAGGCAAAACACTTATCGTGATTGATCCGCGCAAAACGGAGATCGTGAAATATGCAAACTATTTTTTGCAGTTGCGCCCCGGGACCAACGTGGCTCTGCTGAACATGATGTTGTATTACATCATCAAAGAAAATTTTGAAGACAAAGATTTTATTGCCACACGTACGGAAGGTTATGAGGAATTCAAAAAAGAAATTTTAAAGCTGAATATTGACGAACAGGAAAAAATAACAGGAGTTGACAGAAATTTAGTTCGTGAAGCCGCCATCGCTTATGCGAGTGCTCCAAATGCCATGGAATTCCACGGGCTTGGAGTTACCGAACATTCGCAGGGAACATTTGCCATCATGCTCATCACAAGTCTGGCGATGATCACCGGAAATATTGGAAGAAGAGGTGTTGGAGTGAATCCTTTGCGCGGGCAAAATAATGTCCAGGGAACCGCGGATATGGGTTGCCAGCCTTATCAGGGTGCGGGTTATCTGGATGTAACAAATCCTGAATACCATAAATTGTACGAAGAATTTTATCACGCCAAACTTCCAAATTATGTCGGACTAAAAATTCCGCAGATGTACGATGCTGCACTAAATGATAAACTAAAAGCTATTTGGGTAATCGGTGAAGACATGGCACAAACGGATCCAAATACACATCATGTTGTGGCGGCATTGAAAAAATTAGACCTGTTTGTCGTTCAGGAATTATTCATGACCGAAACTGCAAAACTGGCAACTGTAATTTTACCCGGAGCTTCTTTCTTTGAAAAAAGCGGAACATTCACAAACGGTGAAAGAAGAATACAAAAAGTGAATCAAGTTGTTGAACCAATTGCCGGAACAAAATCTGACGGACAAATCATAGTGGATATCATGAACAGAATGGGATATGCTCAACCTGATTATGATCCGAAAACTTTATTGGAAGAAATATCTCAGATCGTTCCTTTCTTTGCCGGTGTTAAATGGGATGAGCTTGGAGTGAACGGTAAACAATGGCCCGTTAAAGAAGATGGAACAGATACGGAAATTTTACACGTTGGTACATTTAAAAGAGGGTTGGGAAAATTTACGTATAATGATTTTAAAGAATCGGAAGAGATCGTGAAGAACGGAAAAGAATTTCCATACATCATCACTACAAATCGTGAACTGGAACATTATAACTGCGGAACAATGACACGCAGAACAAACAACGCGCAAATATTAACCGAAGATGTTTTACTGATATGTGCCGAAGATGCAGCGAAGCATTTGATCAATGATGGCGACATGGTTTGCATTGAAAGTGTGAGAGGCAAAGTGGACATGAAAGCAAAGATAACCGATGAAGTGAAACCCGGAATTTTGAGCAGCACTTTTCATTTCCCTGAGAACATGCTCAACAATATCACTTCAAGCATTAGCGATTCGGAAGCTATGTGCCCTGAATATAAAGTGGTGTCGTGCAGGATAAGGAAGAGTAAAGGGAAATATAAGGAGAAGGTCGTATAACTTGTCGGTTACAATCAAGTTTTTTGCTGTTTAAATTCTTTTAACTGTTGCTCTAAATCAAAATCGTTTAGAATAAGTCCAGTGATTTTATCATTTGTAGTGAACAGTTTTTCAATAAATCCAAATAAATTTGCTAATTCATTT
>JBIOHI010000090.1:0-7965 GCA_044448845.1 Bacteroidia bacterium | reverse complement strand
ATCATTGACGGAAGCTTTATTGAAAAGGGGCAAATGGTCCCAAATGATAAAACACACCTGCATTTTGGAAAAGGACAAACGGCCGATACGCTTTCATTGCCCCCCGGGCACCATACCCTCACCCTGCAATTTGCGAATGGAATGCACCAATCTTACGGAAAGGACTGGAGCAAAACTATTTCAGTAACAGTTAAATAAATAAAAAAAAATTAAACCCGGTTTGAGGAAAGAGAAAAATTTGAGAACTTTGACACAAGAGATAAAATGGTCAGGGCTCTTATTCAAAATAATTGTAAAATCTATTTTTATTTTATTCAGGAATGGTAATTTTAAATCCGGCAAAGAAAATTAAACACCGCTTTGAAAATGATTCTGCATTGATTCACTGGCCGAAAAACAGAAACAAGTCAGCCGGGGTTGTGACCACACCGACTTCTCAAAAATTAATTTTGCTGACGTTTCTTATGATAAGTAAGTTCAGCCTATTCAGCCAGGTTAGTACACTTCAACTCAGCATCAAAAGTGATTCGATGGAATTCACGGATCAATCCAACAAAATAAATTTAGGCAGTGATTCCTATATTTATTTTATCGCAAATGATCAACAACCGGTACTTACAATTCAATTAAGGTTAAATCAGTTAAGGAGTAACGAACAGCTCTTCTTTCTTCCAAACGATAATTATGCAATTCTTGATTCTTTAAAACAGGTCACACCGGGTATCTTTTCAGGAAAGGTAAGGCTGAATGATCTGTTATCCTTTCCCAAACCTGTTTTATCAGTCGGGCAGGGCAGCACAAATTACACATTTAAATTATTGCCCGTTATAATTCCTGTGGCCAATGCAGAGTTTACAACCATTGATGCTTTCCAGGAAGAACAAAAAACGATCGAAATACCTGTTAGTAATGGATTTAATATAAAAACCGATAATTCGGTCTTACCAGGGAAAGAATTCGATTATAAACTTACTTCCTTTCTGAATTACCTTGTTGTGACTTTTAAACCCCATCTTACAGGTACACATCAGTTGGAAATACCTTTAAAAAGTGTGATCCCGGTGATCGACAACAAAGGAAACATTACCAATAACCTCCAGGAATTGTTGTTTAAAGTGAATGTAAAATCATTCAAACTTTCGTATATCAACTTCGACAGGAATACTATTTTTTATTCGTATGAATCAAAAGGCAGCCAACAGATCCTGGTTGATCACAATCCACTTTTTGAACAAAATAAAACTTACCGCATAGAGGATCAGCAAACCCCGGGAGGCAACCTGGTAGCTGAATTATATGTTGAGTCGATCGTGGAGAACAATAAAAAAATAATCTGCCGCATCAAACCATTCACCTTTCATAAAATCCAGGATGGATATCTTTACATAAAAGACGCAGAAAAAAACAGGTTCATTTGCAATATCAACATCAGTGAAAAACCGAAGATCGAAAAAGTTTTTGTAAGAAAGAACGGTGGCGACTGGAATGAAACACTCACGGTGCATCCCGGTGAGCAAATTGAGATCAGGATACAGGGCAAAGGACTTGATCTGGGTAAAATTCAATTTGATGGAATTACAGATGCTAAAGGTGATTCCGTTAAATCATCTGATGAAGTTTTGTATTACCACATGTTCATACCGGTTTCCATCTCGAACAAACACGTCTCTATTTTCCTTGACCGGAAAGAAACGGTTCACCAATTACAGGTAAAGGAATTTAAAAAACCTTCTCCGTTTGATTTTGTTTCGGTGAACTACGGACAAAATGATATCACCATCACCGATGAAAAACTGAATAAGCCGGTTTTTTATGACGGAATTATCAAAGACATTAATTTACGTTTCGACCCGAATAAAATTGATTCAAAAGCGAAGTTGCAAGGTAAGCAATATTTCAGCCTCGAGATCCGCCTCCTGAATAAAGATAATGACCTCATCGAAATTGAAACGATCGAAAACCTGGTGGTATGCCCGGGTGAGCAATCCCCGCGTAACGGGCATTACGATGAAACGGATTGCAATGAACCGGTCATCAATGTGAATGATTACCTTGATCACAAAACTTATAACTTGCCTGCGTTCACTCAGATCGTTATTAGAATCAGTCATGACGAAAATAAATACGATGACACCAAAGGATACAAAAAGAAGATACGTCTCATACTCGTGAGAAAATATAATTACGACCTTCAGCTTTCGTTCCCGACCGGGTTGCTGGTAAAGGATTTTGGTGAAGGGGGCGGGATCAATAATTTATCCGGGATCAGCGCTGCTGTGCTGTTTAATATCACTCCGTATGAAGAAAAAAATCCAGGGAAATTAAAACCCTATTCTCTTGGTGCCGGTTTTCTTGCATTGAACGCATTGAATTTAAGCACCACGGCTTCTACCGACCTGGGAATAGTGATCATGGGCACTGTTCAGCCTTTCAGGAAGAATGCAAAATTCAGCGTTCCGATCTATTTAGGTTATGGGTATTTTGTGAAAAGCGGAAGATTTTTTGAGATCCTCGGGCCGGGATTGCAGTTTAATTTTTAAATTCCTTCTCCATAATTTCCGCATGCAATTCCTGTTTTTATTATTTTTAAATTTATTTGCCCTATGACCGGCTTCACCAATTTTGATAAAATCGCTCCTTTCTACGATACGTTAAGCGGATTGATCTTCGGTAACAAACTAAAAGATGTTCAACTCCATTCATTAGAATTCATTTCACCCGGCTCCATCATGCTTATTGCCGGCGGAGGTACCGGCTGGATTCTTGAAGCTCTCTCCGGTCTACATCCTTCCGGTTTGGAGATAACCTACGTTGACAGTTCCTCTGAAATGATCCGCATATCCGGGAAAAGAAATTATAAAAAGAATAAGGTGGAGTTCATAAACGCGCCCATTGAACAAGTTAAACTTAAGCCGCAAAGCTATGATGTAATTCTTACGCCCTTTCTGCTGGATTGTTTCACGCAACCGGAACTGGAAACTGTTTTTAAAAACATCAACACGAGCTTAAAAGGAAGCGGGATCTGGATCGACATGGATTTTCAAATTACCTCAAACAGCACCCGGTGGCAAAAGATCCTGATCCGAACCATGTATTCATTTTTCAGGCTGACATGTAAAATGAAAGCAAACACGTTGCCCAATATCAGTAATTATTTTTCTTCATTCGAACTTGTAAACCAAACAACCTATTACCGTAGTTTTATTACATTTCACGTTTATCGAAAAATTTAAACCAAATTTGTGTCTGTCTGTGTTTATCATCCCGGATCAACTTCGTTAAAAAAAAATTTCACTTTTTCGCAGTATAAAAAATCCAACCATGAATTTTTGGGTACAACACCATTTTTTTGAATTTAATGCCTTTCTTTGAATCCTTAATTTTTTAACCGATGATCGTCCTCACCCAACACAAATTTTTACCAGATAAACTGAAAATAACTTCCTGGGAATTGCTGGAACCTTTTTTCATGCAACTGCTCGAACGCGAAATCCATTCGAAAGAAGAACTGGAGACCTGGCTGAAACACCGCAGCGAACTCGAAGCGTTCGTCAGTGAAGACCTCGCCTGGCGCTACGTGCGCATGACCTGCAACACGATCGATGAGGCGCTCGAACTGAATTACCTGTATTTCATCAACCAGATCGAACCGAAAATTTCACCGCTCACCGATAAGCTGAACCGGAAACTGGTTGAATGTAAATTTACCAATGAACTCGATCACGACACCTATTTCATTTACCTGCGAGGGATCAAAAAAGAAATTGAGATATTCCGTGAAGAGAATGTTCCTCTCACGGCTGAGATCTCCACCGAATCGCAAAAGTACGGAACCATTGTTGGCAGCATGATGGTGGAAATGGAAGGAAAGGAACTCACCCTCCAGCAGGCATCCAACTATTTAAAAAATCCGGACCGGAACAAACGCGAAGAAGCATTCAAAAAAATAAATGAGAAACGGATGGCTCATGCGAATGAGCTGGATGAATTGTTCAACAAACTTATTTCTCTTCGCAACAAAGTGGCTGTGAATGCAGGATTCTCCAACTTCCGCGATTATATGTTTGCTTCCATGGGACGATTCGATTACACACCCGAAGATTGTTTTGCTTTTCATGATGCGATACAAAAAGAAGTGATGCCATTGGTGAAAGATTTCACGGCAAAACGGGAAAAAGAATTAGGATACAAACTTCGCCCCTGGGACCTGGATGTGGATACAAAGAACCGGGAAGCACTCGAACCGTTCACGAGCGGTGAAGACTTACTTGAAAAAACGGTAAAATGTTTCGGCAAGGTGGATGATTATTTTGCATGGTGCATCAAAACAATGGACGACATGGGCCGCCTCGACCTCGAATCAAGAAAAGGAAAAGCACCCGGAGGTTACAATTACCCGATGGCAGAAACGAATGTTCCTTTCATTTTCATGAATGCCGCTTCCTCTACGCGTGATGTGGAAACCATGGTGCACGAAGGCGGTCACGCAGTTCATTCTTTTTTGAGCAAAGACCTTGAATTGTCGGCTTTTAAAAGTTGCCCGAGCGAAGTCGCGGAACTGGCAAGCATGAGCATGGAACTCATCAGCTACGAAGGGCAGGATGAATTCTATAAAAATAAAACGGACCTCAACCGTGCGAAAGAAGAACACCTTGAAGGCATCATCAAAATTCTTCCCTGGATCGCAACCATTGATAAATTCCAGCACTGGATTTATACGCATCCATCACATACTATTGATGAAAGAAAAAAATACTGGATCGAACTGAGCAAAGAATTCGGAACCGGGATGATCGACTGGAGCGGATACGAAGAGGTGCAAATGTACGGCTGGCAAAGGCAATTGCATTTGTATGAAGTTCCGTTTTATTACATCGAATACGGAATGGCGCAACTTGGCGCATTGGCCGTTTGGAGAAATTTTATTCAGAATAAAAATAAAGCCATTGAGCAATACAAGTCCGCTTTGACTTTGGGCTACACCAAAACCATCGGAGAAATTTATAAAACTGCGGGTATTGAATTTAATTTCTCTGCCACTTACATCAAGGAGTTGATGGGGTTTGTGAAACAGGAAATGAAAAAATTAAGTTAAGAATGAATTATTTCGCACAGAGAATGCAAAGTTTTTTCACAGGGAACACAAAATAAAACCTTTGGGAACTTTGTGTTTTCTTTGCGACCTTTGTGTGATAATAAAATAATTACCGCCTTATGAAACAAGAAAACACTATTTATCCCAAAGAAGATAACGAATTATTTTCACTTGCTGCCGATGTGGTGAATTACACGTCCTGCAATTTGTTCCTGACCGGAAAAGCCGGTACCGGTAAAACCACTTTTTTAAAATTCATCAAGGAAAATTCACACAAGAACTCTGTGGTAGTGGCTCCCACAGGAGTTGCGGCAATTAATGCAGGTGGAGTAACCATGCACTCATTTTTTCAGTTGCCTTTCCTTCCCTATCTCCCCGAACAAAAATATTTTTCCGGAAATGTGAATTCAGTGGATCGGTATTCACTTATTAAAGGATTGCGCTTGGGTTCCAGGAAAATTGACCTGATCAATGAACTAGAGTTGCTGATCATTGACGAAGTGAGCATGCTTCGTGTTGACCTGCTCGATGCGGTGGATGAAATATTGCGTCACTTTCGCCAAAAAAGAAACCTGCCTTTTGGCGGAGTGCAGGTTTTGTTCATTGGCGACATGTACCAGTTGCCTCCCGTGGTTTCGGATGAGGAGTGGATTAGAATGAAAAATTTTTATGATAGCCCGTTCTTCTTCAGCGCTAAAGTCCTGGAAAAACATCCTCCCTTATTTATCGAATTGAAAAAGATCTACCGCCAAACCGAAGAAAAATTCATCAACCTCTTGAACAGTATCCGCAACAACGAGATGACGGAAGAAGATTTTAAGATCCTTCATGAACGCCACCGGTTGGATGCCATGGATCTTTTTGAGGAAAGCATCACATTGACCACCCATAACCGCACGGCCGATCTGATCAATCAGCGCGAGTTGCAGAAACTGAATGTTCCTGTTCACCAGTTTGACGGGGAGATCACCGGTAATTTTTCGGAAACTGCATTGCCTACTGAAATGAATCTTTACCTGAAGGAAGGTGCACAGATCATGTTCATTAAAAATGATCCGGAGATGGAGAAGCGCTACTTCAACGGGAAACTCGCCACAGTGAAAAAAATAAATGAAGATGAAATCACGGTTTCTCTTTCAGGAAGTGGAATGGAATTGATTCTGGAAAAAGAAAAATGGTCTAATGTTCAATACCGCTTCAACAGCGAAACAGGAAAGATCGAAGAAGAAGAATTGGGAAGTTATTCACAATACCCGGTGCGACTTGCCTGGGCCATCACGATTCACAAAAGCCAGGGATTGACTTTCGACCGGGCGGTGATTGATGCAGGACAATCCTTTGCAGCCGGGCAGGTATATGTGGCGCTGAGCCGTTGCCGCACGCTTGAAGGGTTGCTGCTGCTCTCTAAAATTTTACCCCAAAGCGTAAAAAGTGATGAACGGATCGTGGAATATTCGCAACGAAAAAATGAATTCGAAGAAATTAAAAATGTTCTTATTGATGAGAAACCGAGATACGCTTCACAAATCCTGATCAAAACTTTTGATTGGAAAAAGCTGGTGAGCCTGCTCGAAGAATTTGAAACGATCACGAAAACGAAAAAGATACCTGATAAAAATCTGGCCAATAATCCTGCGCAACTTCTTCATGAAAATGCAAAGGCGCAAATGGAAATATCGAAGCGGTTCATTACTGAACTGGAAAATAAATTCAGGGAAAAACCGATTGATCAAACCTGGCTGAACACAAAGGTTACAGGTGCTAAGAAATATTTTGCCGTAAAAATAAAAGAAGAGTTGATCGCCCCTTTAAATATCCTTCAGGCCTATCTTCAGGGTAAAACCAAAGTTCGCAAATACGCACAATTGGTAAACGAATTGGAAAATATTCTCTGGAAAAGAATAAATGATATTCAGCGGGTAACTTTTGGCGATCTCTCTTTTGATGTGGAACTCATTGAAAGAAATTCAAAACCTGCTGAAACCAAAAGATCCAAAAAAACGAAGCAGGAAAAAGGAAGCTCCAAACTGGAATCCCTAAATTATTATAAACAGGGAATGAAGATCGAAGAGATCGCGAAACAGCGTGGTATGGCTAATTCCACGATTGAAGGACATCTTGCCGAATTTGTTTCATCTGGTGAATTAAACGTTTTTGATTTTGTGAGTGAAGAACAACTTGATAAAATTAAAACGGTGACCGGTAACCTCGGTTATAATTTACTTGGTTCGATCAAAAATGAAGTGGGTGATTCCATCAGCTATGGCCAAATTCGAATGGCGGTGAATTACCTTAAAAACAAAGAGAATATTTCCATGAATTAATATCTTCCCCCGCAACAGCCTGCTTTTCTTGTCCAGTCGATAAAGGTGCATTTTTTATCCGGGCATAAACTATAAGAAACTCCAAATGAAACGGTGAAAAAATTATCATGGAATTTTTTATACGGCAAAGCATCCAGGTAGATCGTTTCCGTCATGTTATCTTGCAGAGTTACGAGGTAATCGAGTTTCCCTGTTCCCTTTATCCGGAGTTCCAATCCGGCATAAGTTGTAAAATAAGTATTATAAATTACATTCGTTTGGGTTCTGTCCACTGTTTCCGATGCGCTTCTCGTGCGCATGAAACCTAATCCGGAATATAAATACAGGATCATATTTTTAGGTGCTGAGTTCATGAATAATTTCTGAACATTGAGATATCCCCTGCCAGACCATGAATAAAATTCGGTGTTATAAGAAAATCCTAATTGTTTATATCCGGCAAAATTATTTTCCGGACTATAAATGGGCACTTTGGCAATTCCACCTCCCCATAAAATTCCCGAACTCAGTTCCGCACCAAAACTTAATAGCCTGATAGGTGAGTAT
>JBIOHI010000089.1:0-7997 GCA_044448845.1 Bacteroidia bacterium | reverse complement strand
TTTTAAAACCGCCTCCAATAGATACGGATTGATTTACGTGGTCAATGTGGCATTTCCTATTACAGGTACCACGCTGGCTGCAGGTGAGTTGCAGTTCCAGGCTCTTTTCCGAAAATAAGAAAATGTAAAATTCTGAAAGCCGTTCAGCAACCGAACGGCTTTTTTTTATTAGGTTTGAGTGATGAAAAAAATAGCAATATTTACTTCAGGCGGAGATGCACCCGGGATGAACGCTTGTATCCGAGCGGCTGTGCGAACCGCATTGTTCCATAAAATAAAAGTGGACGGCATCATTCATGGGTACAATGGGATGATCGCAAGTGATTTTATTCCAATGGATACGCGTTCGGTTTCCAACATCATCCAACGTGGCGGTACGATTTTAAAAACCTCCCGCAGTGCTGAATTCATGACGTACGAGGGAAGAAAAAAGGCGTATGAGAATTTAATGAAGAATGATATCGAAGGAATCGTTTGCATAGGCGGTAACGGAACTTTTACCGGGGCAAAAATATTTTTTGAAGAATTCGGAATTCCATCCATCGGAGCACCGGGCACGATCGACAACGATTTGTACGGTACCGATGAAACAATCGGATTTGATACGGCAGTTAACACCGCGGTGGATGCGATTGATAAGATCCGTGATACTGCCGAATCGCACGACCGTGTTTTTTTTATTGAAGTGATGGGGCGACATGCCGGTTTTATAGCACTTGCCTCGGGTATTGCCGGTGGAGCCGAATTAATTTTAGTTCCCGAAGCCAAACACGAATGGAGTAAACTCAAACATTATTTTATCGGGAAGAATAAATCACCGAAACCATTTTCCATCGTGGTGGTTGCCGAAGGAGATGACCAGGGCGGTGCAATGAAAGTGGTGGAACATTTGAAAGAATTCATTCCTGATTTTGATCCGCGCATTTCCATTCTCGGTCACATGCAGCGTGGAGGAAAACCAACAGCCTTCGACCGAGTGCTTGCATCACGGCTTGGTAATGCCGCTGTGGAAGCGCTTTTGCGCGGTGAGAAAAATAAAATGGTGGGAATGGTGGAAAATAAAATTGCGTTAACTTCTTACGATGATGCCATCAATAAACACAAACCGCTTAATTCGGAATCGCTGAGGTTGGTGGATGTGTTTAATGTGTGAGGATTATGGACCGGTAGAAAGCATATAACTAAGCCATAAAGCAAACAAAGACACGCATATACTGAATAGTCCGAAAATAAGCCCTAAACATGCATTTACAAACCCTTTCTCCTCAGGGTTTGAATATATTTGTTTGAATCCGATCACGCTAAAAATAATTGCAGCTAATCCAATGAATGAAAGAATACCCAGTGTGAAAATAAAATCTCCAACATCTGAAAGAAGAAAGACTAAGGCACCAATAAATCCGATGAGATCAATCAATCCAAGTATTAAACCTAGTAAAGCAGGGAGGTTTAATTTTTTTTCAGGCAAAGGGTCTTCATTTTTCTTTTTCGTAACAGTTGAATCAGCAATTATTTTTTCCACAACAATAAAATTTGCAGAGAGCAATTTTTGTTCTTGAATTTCAGGCGAACTATTTTTTGCGGTTGAAGCTGTTGCTTGATTTGTTTCAATGCTGTCATGAGTTTCATGGATTGTTTCTGATTTTGTAATATTTTGATTTACTTTAGCTTCTACTTGCGGTTGTTCTCCCACTTTTATTTTATCCCGGAAAGCAAATTTTTGTTCGGTGTTGCACGAAAAAATAAAAACCAAACTTGCGAATAAAAACACGAAGTGATTTGTTTTCTTCATTGCTGAAAGATTGCAAAACGAATGTAGGGAAATAATTTTAGAAATATACTTTGTGCTCTTTGTGTGATTTTTTTCACACAGAGTTCTAAAAAATTTAATTTATTTGTTTCACAAAAGATGAAGAATTTAGGGGTTTTATTTTTTCTTTATCCCGCAAACTCAATCCGTATTGATAACTCTTGTCGTAATATTCCAAAACAATTTTTATCCATTCGTTCATCTCTCCGTTTTCAAGATGTTCAACGGCTTTTCGCATTCGTAAGTTGCCAAGCCTTTTCTCTAATTTCTTTGTTGAATCAATAAGCAATTGTTTATCAAATTTTCCGTAAGTGTTCAAAATGTTTTGTCCGCGTTCTTTAAAACTTTTCTCCACTAAATAAACAGGAGCTTCACGCAATTGTTCAAAAAGTTTCGGAGGCATGATGAGTTTCCCGGTGCTCCGGCTTTCGTCTTCGATCCAGATCGTTTTTTGTTTATCAAGTTTCGAAATTTCATGTTCCAGGTCATTTTCAAATTGTTCCTGGGTGGGTTGATCCCCAAGGTTGATCCCGCCAAATGCTGAGCCGCGGTGGTTTGCCAACCCTTCAATATCCAAAATTTGTTCTCCCGATCTTCCAAGTTCAATTAGCAATTCCGTTTTACCTGAACCGGTGTAACCACCAATCACGTTTAAATTCAGTTTTGAATCAAGCACATGAATTACGTGTTTGCGGTAACTCTTGTATCCGCCCGAAAGCACCTGCACGTCAAATCCTGCAGAATGTAAAATGTACGATAGGATGCGGCTTCTTAATCCTCCACGCAAACAGTGCATAAGGACTTTTCTTTCCTTGAATTTTTTGTAAGCAACTTTCAGTATCTCATGAAATTTAGGGCCGGCAAGTTCATAGCCGAGCAACACTGCTTTTTCGTGTCCCCTGATTTTGTAACAGGTTCCTACGGCAGCACGCTCTTCATCATTTAAAATAGGTAAGTTGAATGCCCGGTGAATATGCCCCGAAGCAAATTCCTTTTCACTTCGCACATCAACCACCGGAATAGTTTGCGCGAGTTGGAGAAACCCGTGAATGGAAGTTTGGGTGATTTTATTCAAGGAGTGCAAGTTAAAAATAATTTCAACTTGATAGAAAGTAGGGAAGAAACTTTTTATAATTCAGTTTTGCCCAACGAAAAAATATTTCGTTCCTACGGAACTTTATAAGAATGGCACATTAATTTCACTACCGATATGCAGTCCCGAAGGGACTTAATCTCGGTAGAACTAATCAGCCTCCGCAAATGAAAGCCCTATCGGGGCGAAATATTAAGAACCATCTATAAATTCAAATCACATAATTAATTCAAAAAATAATCAATGAGTTATGTTTAAGAATTCAAAAAAAAATATCCGTTATTCGCAGCAAAACATGGAAGAAAAAGTCCTGATCATTGATTTTGGTTCGCAGTACACGCAACTCATTGCACGCAGGCTGCGCGAACTGAACGTGTATTCCGAAATTCATCCCTGCACGCATATTCCCGAACCGGATAAAGACCTCAAAGCCGTGATCCTTTCGGGAAGTCCGTATTCGGTTAATGACGGGATACTTCCAAAGGTCGATCTCGGAATGTTTCGTGGAAAATATCCGATCCTCGGAGTTTGTTACGGTGCACAGATGCTGGCTCAGCAAAACGGTGGCCGGGTAGCCGCATCAAAGATCCGTGAATATGGAAGGGCAAAACTGAGTTCCATCGAAAATAATATTTTATTCAAAGACATTGCCCAAGGCACGCAGGTTTGGATGAGCCACGGTGACACCATACAGGAAATCCCTGAGGGCTTTAAGATCATTGCCGGAACGGATACGGTAAAAATTGCTGCTTTTAAAATTGAAGGAGAACCGACTTACGCCATCCAGTTTCACCCGGAAGTAACACACAGCACGGATGGAAAAACTTTGCTGCATAATTTTATCAAAGAGGTTGCCGGTTTGAAACAATCGTGGACCCCGAAACATTTTATTGAAACAACCACTTCTGATCTGAAAGATAAATTAAAAGAAGATCATGTCGTAATTGGTTTGTCAGGGGGGGTGGATTCCTCGGTAGCTGCAACGCTGATGAAAGAAGCCATCGGGGAACGGTTGCACGGAATTTTCATTGACAACGGGTTGCTTCGCAAGAATGAATTTGATGCAGTTCTTCACGCGTATAAAAACATGGGATTGAATGTGAAAGGAGTGGATGCAAGAAAAAGATTCGTTTCGGAGTTGAAAGGAATTTCCGATCCGGAGAAAAAACGGAAAACCATAGGAAGGGTTTTTATCGAGGTGTTTGAAGAGGAAGCAAAAAAACTGGAAGACATCAAATGGCTTGCACAGGGAACGATTTACCCGGATGTGATCGAAAGCGTGAATGTGAAAGGACCATCAGCTACGATCAAATCGCATCACAACGTAGGCGGATTGCCCGAAAAAATGCATTTGAAAATAGTGGAACCTTTACGCATGTTGTTCAAAGACGAAGTACGTTCGGTAGGGGCCGCACTTGGAATGGATCCGGTCATTCTCAACCGACATCCGTTTCCGGGTCCCGGATTAGCCATCAGAATCATCAGTGATATCACCGAAGAAAAAATTTCCATCCTCCAGGATGCCGACGATATTTTTATCAGTGAACTGAAAGAAAAAAAATTATACGATTCGGTGTGGCAGGCGGGAGCCATTTTACTTCCCGTTCAATCGGTTGGAGTGATGGGCGATGAGCGGACTTACGAAAATGTGATTTGCCTTCGTGCCGTGACCTCCGTGGATGGAATGACTGCCGATTTCTCTCACCTGCCTCACGATTTTTTGGGACATGTTGCAAACCGGATCATCAATGAAGTGAAAGGGATCAACCGGGTGGTGTATGACATCAGTTCGAAACCACCGGCAACGATAGAATGGGAATAAGCAGTTTGTGGTTTGTAGTTTGAAGTTTGTGGTTGTTAGAATTAATAATGAAGTTAATAGAATCGTGTATCAAGCATCCGGTATCTTTAAAATGTTGAAGAATAAAATAAATATCGTCTCAAATTCATTGCAGTTAAAAGTACTAACTGCTATGATCTTCTTTTCAACTTTTTCATTTGCGCAAAAAAGATCGGTGAATGTTTCCATGGTATTGCCGTTTTGCAGCAAACAGATCATTGCCAACCCGAATTGTTATAATGCGCAGTTGGGGAATCTCTGCCGCGAATATTACCAGGGAGCTTTGCTTGCCCTCGATTCGTTCGAACGGGCAAGAGTTTCCATTCACCTCACTGTTTTTGATACGGAAAACGACAGCTTTGCCTTATTAAAAATAATTCAGAAACCCATCTTTAAAGAATCGGAACTGATCTTCGGCCCGGTAACTTTAAATCATAATAAAGTGGTGAGCAGTTTTGCGAAGGAGAAAGGAATATTTCATATTTCGCCCCTGATGACATTTACTAAAACGAAACTGGCCGATTCTAATTTCATCTGCATTCATCCCGACATCATGATGTATGCGAAATTTATTTTTGATTACATCCGAAGTATCTCAAAAGACACGGCAAACATCATTGTGGTGAGCGACAAATCTTCCTTCGATCATAATTTCACAGCGGCTTTCAAACCGCTATTTCCAACTGTAAAGACCGTCAAGGTGAAGTATTTAGAGTATGAAAAGAATATTGACATCATCAAATATCTTTCACTCAATACCGGCAACCACATCATCATTCCTTCGAGCCACGAGGTGAACGTAGTGAATGTTCTGAAAAGCATAAAAGATACCGATGACACTTTTTTAATGACCACGTATGGTTTCCCGCACTGGTTCGAATTCAAGGATCCGGATTACAACATCTGGCAGCGGATGAATACGACCATCATCACACCGTACTTTGTGGATTACGACAACGAGCAGGTGAAAAAATTTGTAATGGCTTACCGCGAAAAGTTTTATACCGAACCCTCCGAAGCGGCATTTGAAGGGTATGACCAGATGCTTTTACTCGGAAATGAAAACGCGAAGAATGGAAAGCAAATGATGATGCAGATGGAGAATAAAATGTTCCATGGACTGAGTTCTGATTATATTTTCAAGCGTCAACCTGAGGGCAACTGGCAGAATTTCTACTTAAATGCCGTGAAGCTCGATGACATGAAGATGAAGAAGGTGGAGGATAAATAAGTCAATGGTCAATAGTCAATGGTCAATAGTCAATGGTCAATAGTCAATCTTCAAACCAGTGATCCACGATCTTCTTGCTTGAATCATCGTTTTTTTTGTAAGAATATTCGTTTGAATGTGCATCATACACATAATCGGTTCCCCATTCTTCGAAATGTTCAGCGACTTGTTTCACCGCTTCGATGATCTCATGAATTTCATTGTTCGTCATAGTGGGATGAATGGAAATCCGCATCCACCCGGGTCTTTCCGACAGATCTCCCGTATCAACTTTATAACTGAAATGATGCGATTGTTCCTTTGAAAGGTTAAGAAGAAAATGCCCATAGGTACCTGCACACGAACATCCGCCCCGCGACTGCACACCGAAACGGTCATTCAGCAATTTTACCCCAAGGTTATAATGAAGCCCTTCGATATAAAATGAGATGACGCCTAAACGTTTTTCGATATTCCCCGCTAAAATTTTTACTCCTTTTATTGATTTCAGAGCCGGGAAAAGCAGGTGCAAAATTTCTTCTTCCCGTTTCATCATATTATCGCTGCCCATTTCTTCTTTCAGTTTCACGCACAAAGCAGTTTTTATCGTTTGAAGAAAAGGGGGAGTTCCGCCATCTTCACGGTCTTCAATATCATCAATATAGCTGTGTTCCTTCCAGGGATTGGTCCATTTCACGGTTCCGCCACCGGGATGATCGGGAACCGAAATTTTATACAGTTCCGCATTGAAGATGATGATTCCTGCCGTTCCGGGGCCTCCGAGGAATTTGTGAGGCGAAAAGAAAATTGCATCTAATCGCTGCATCGGATCTTCGGGATTCATGTTTATTTTCACATACGGTGCCGAGCAGGCAAAATCAACAAAACAATAACCTCCGTTCTTGTGCATTAATGCCGCCACTTCGTGATATGGTGTTTCGATGCCGGTAACATTCGAACAGGCAGTGATGGAAGCATATTTTACTTTCCTGTTTTTATATTTCTCCAATAATGTTTCAAGGCTTTTCAAATTCACCAATCCATTTTCATCGGGCATGATCCATTCGAGATCACAAATGGTTTCGAGCCATGATGTTTGATTGGAATGGTGTTCCATGTGGGTGACAAAAACAACCGGCCGGTCTTCGTCATTCAGTTGAATAAAATTCGAAAGTTGTTGGGGAACACGTAATCCGAGGATGCGCTGAAATTTATTCACCACACCGGTCATTCCCGAACCGAAGGAAATAATGCAATCGTCTTTTCCCGCATTCACATGATCTTTGATGATCTTCCTCGCTTTATGGTAAGCAAGTGTCATCAGTGTTCCGGTAATGGAAGTTTCAGTGTGGGTGTTTGCCACAAACGGACCGAAATCATTCATGAGTTTATCTTCGATCGGACGGTATAAACGTCCGCTTGCCGTCCAGTCGGTATAAATGATCCTCTTGTTGCCGTTCGCCGATTTGAAATGCGAATCGTTACCGATGATATTATTCCGGAAACGGCTGAAATATTCTTCGAGGTTGGAGGATTCGGTTTTTTGCATCTGGTTATTTACGGTCAGACGCACCAGGCGTTAGACCATTATCGGGTTAAAAATAATTTCAATCAAAAGTAATTAAGTAATGGAATAAAAAAAAGCGTCAGCGCCCGACACTTCAAATTATGTGAAAATCCATGCGTTACTGAGAAACTGGTTCAGCAGGTATGCTGTCCAGGCCATATTGAACAATACAAGAACCGAAACAATAATCACCTGCTTCGTTTCAGCAATTTTAGATCTGACGATCAGGAAAATTCCGACAACGATAAAATGCCATGCTCCATAAAAGCTGAAATTTAACCTATCACCTCCGTACTCAACTTTGGCAAGAAACAAAAGGAAACAAAGGATGGCAACCATTATGAATAAAAGCGGCAGTTTACTGTTTTTAAAAGAATGGAGAAGAAAGATCAAAGCAATATAAAATAGGGGTGAAGCAAGAATGAATCTGAAAAGTCCGTGAAAATTTCCCTGCTGTTTATACAAAAGGAATAAGAA
>JBIOHI010000088.1:0-7999 GCA_044448845.1 Bacteroidia bacterium | reverse complement strand
CGGTAAACCTGCCTTGAATCGGCACTGATGATCTCCGTATTGAGATAATGCGCGAGACGTACCGCGAGTTTAGTTTTACCGCTGGCAGTGGGACCAAGAAGGACGATTAGATTATATTCCGGATTCAATGAAAATTATTTTTTCAAAAATAGGTGTTTAATTTTTTCTCAGGTCAAGAATAAATTTTGCGTTACCCGAATTGTAAATTTTAATATAACCGGAATTTAAAAGTTCCTCTTCGGTTTGATTTAATCGTTGAGGATACTGACGGATCATTTTGAGGGGATGAATAAAAAAAAGTTGCGGTGGAGTATTTTCGATCCATTTGAAACCAATTTTTTTATACGATTCCCCGCTGCTCCAGTCGCGGTCGGCATAGGTCATGAGGTGTGCCGGGTGATGTTCGTTTATAAAACATTTGAGCAATTTACTCAACCCACCGGTAACCGTTGTTCCCCGTAGGCTTGCGTACCGCACAAGTTCGTACGACCGATACAAAGCCGAACTATCGGTCATGATGCGGCTTTTGCTGAACGTGCAAACAGCCACCAGTTGATTCTTTAATTTCAGACCGTATTTGAAATAAGCGGTTGTGTATTTCTGCAAATGATTTACGATGAGGAATTTTTCCGCTTCGCTTTTATCCAGCCTTATCCCTTCTGTTTGTCTCGCGTGAATCCGCTTTGAGCGGCCGCAAATGGCCAGTATCCGCAACTGTACCAGTTCTTTTTCACTCCTCCACACATCTTCCCAAAGATGGACCAGTTTGTTTTTTTTCTTTTCAAATTCATCACTTAGGTGAGAAAAATAATCCGGCGAGATCATTCTAATTTTTGAATTGGAAACCGGAGAATGAAAATCATTGAATGAAATACAGTGAAGATAAATATTCGCATTTTCAATATGCAGGATGGGGTGACCGGAACCTTTTATTGCCGGTTTTATTTCGTGGAAAGAAAAATGATTGAGGGTGAGAAAATATCTTATTTCAGAAAAAAAGTCCAAAATAAGGGTTAAGCCGGTTTGTTAAAATAAACCACGCACCACCATTTTTTTGTTTCGATATCTTCCATCACCAGGTTGTATTTTTCGGTGGTGAATTTCACATCCACAAAATCCTTGTCTTTTACTCCGCCCACGATCAACTGTCCTCCGGGAACAAGCATTTTGAAAAGTTTCGTGAGATTTTGTAAGTAAATATCTTTGGGGGTGTTCACAAAAATATAATCAAAGACTCCTTCATTCAGGTTGTTGAAACCACCATGCGCCAGTTCCACATTAGTGACGGAATTGAGTGAACTGTTTTCGTGGAGATGTTCCATACTTTGCCCTTCGGCTGCAGCCACCACCACTTTTTCGGCACCGAGCATCGATGCAAAGATTCCTACCACAGCATCCTTACTTCCAAAATCCAGTACCGTTTTACCCGTGAAGTTCATTTGCAGCATGAGCGTGAAATTCAATTCGGCAGATTCGGCTTCACCCATCTCAAACACGGTTCCGGAGTGGAGGAAGAGTTCATACCTATAATCTCCTTCGAGTACGTGATACGGTGCTTTCACCAAAAGCCGGTTGCCGATCAGGATAGGTTCGAAGTTGGCTTCCCACTGTGCGTTCCAGTTCTCGCTCTCATCCGAGTTCTCGGGAACC
The DNA here is from genome assembly GCA_044448845.1 of Bacteroidia bacterium. Classification (GTDB taxonomy): domain Bacteria; phylum Bacteroidota; class Bacteroidia; order UKL13-3; family UKL13-3; genus CAIUEQ01. The sequence goes on along the minus strand of JBIOHI010000088.1, from coordinate 6,349 downwards.
ATGTCGGGATTGATATTGTGGTTTAGCAGGATCTTTTCAAAAACCTCGCGGTTGAAATTGGAGCGGGTAACGTAAACCGTAAATCCGCTTCCGGATTCCATGAATCCTTCAAAGTGCTCTTTCTGGAGTTCGTCCATCAGACTTTCTCTCTGTTCCGCGCTGCAGTTTATCTGAAATTCATAAAATGACTCCATCGCGCAAATGTAATGGGATGATTAATTATTAAAAAATGATATTGTTATCTTATTTTCGAAAAAAATATAACATTATGTCCATATCCATTTCCATCCTCGTATTAGCAGTCGTTACACTGTTCTTATCATTTGTCACGGTGCAGCAGGGAACCATTGCCGTGGTTACCATGTTTGGCAAGTACCGCAGAATTTTGTATCCCGGGTTAAACCTCAAGATTCCTTTTCTCGAGATCATTTACCGGAGAATTTCCATCCAGAACCGCTCGATAGAGCTCGATTTCCAGGCCATCACCCAGGATCAGGCCAATGTTTATTTCAAAGCCATGTTGTTGTATTCTGTATTCGACAACAAGGAAGAAACACTCAAAAATGTGGCATTTAAATTTGTGAACGACCGCGATTTCATGACCGCCCTTATCCGCACCATTGAAGGTTCTATCCGTGGATTTGTGGCAACCAAAAAACAGGCAGAAGTACTTTCACAAAGAAAAGAGATTGTGGATTCTGTGAAGGCAAGCATTGACCATGTTCTTGAAACCTGGGGTTTTCACCTGATTGACCTGCAACTGAACGATATCACTTTTGACGAAGCGATCACTAAATCCATGGCGCAGGTGGTGGCATCATCCAACCTGAAAGCGGCTGCGGAGAATGAAGGACAAGCCTTGCTGATCACCAAAACCAAAGCTGCTGAAGCAGAAGGAAACGCCATAAAAATTTCTGCCGAAGCCGAAAAAATTGCTGCCGCATTGCGCGGACAGGGAATAGCATTATTCCGCAAAGAAGTGGCGAAAGGAATGAGTGAGGCTGCTGAAGAAATGAAGTCGGCCGACCTTGATGCTTCGTTCCTCCTGTTCAGCATGTGGACGGAAGCCATCAAAAATTTTGCTTCTGACGGAAAAGGAAATGTGATCTTCCTCGATGGCTCAACAGATGGAATGAACAAGACGCTTAAGCAAATGATGGCGATGGATACTACATTTGAGAATAAATCGAATGATAAGAAGAACTGAGTTTAGGGGTTAGGGTTGACTCCTAACTGATTACCGATAACCAATTACTGTTGAGGATTGAGGGTTTAGAGTTTAAAGTTGATCAGTTTGCGACAAATCAACCGATGATCTTTCAACCGATAACCCATCAACCGATTACCGATTACTGCTCAGGGTTTAGTGATCAGCATCACAAGCGTGAATATTTTTTAAATGACCGAAAGTCCGGGAATTGTCATCTAATCTTAATATTTTCTTAATTGTTGAAAAACAATTTTTTGTTGCCGGTTTGTTAGTATATTTGACCTAACAATGATTCACACAAAAAAGGGAAGGTCCTCAGTTATTCTGCTTTTGGCATTATTTCTTTCCCTTACATCTTCTGCGCAAATATTGGTACCATTCATGAATGAGACCAACACATTTGTTTTCATGGATGCCAATAACAATCCTTCATCGATTAAACTGGAATTCGACCGCGGGGAGATCTTTTCAGGAAATTACACGGCCATCCGGGTGAATAAAAAGTGGGGGATCATCGATCATTCAGGAAGAACCATTGTGCCGTTCGAATACGAAGAAATTGAAGTGACGGGAAATTACGCCACGCTCATCCGCAACCAGAAAACGGATCTGCTTGATATCAAGAACAATAAATTTTTCCCGGTTCGGTTTGACCTCGTCCGCGAGGTTTCCGAAAATTTTGCAACCGTTGCACGTTCCAATAAATGGAGTTATGTTGATTTGAAATCGTTTACATCCTTTACCCAACAGTTCGACCGGACAAGCGGGTTTCATGAAGGACTTGCAGCAGTTTGCGTGAAAGATAAATGGGGATTCGTAGATGCCAAAATGAATTCGGTAGTTCCCCTGCAATTTGAGAAAGCAGAAAATTTTTCGGAGGGATTAGCCGCATTCATGGTGCAGGGCAAATGGGGATTTGTGAACCGAAAAGGAAAGATCATTTTATTGCCTCAATACGATAAAGTGACTTCTTTCGGTGAAGGAAAGGCGGGAGTTTTAAAAGACGGCAAATGGTTTTTTATCGACCGGCAGGGACAAGTGATCTTACAATCTTCCTATCACGATTTCTCAAATTTTTCCGAAGGGCTGGCAGCATTCAGTTACTTTAGCAAATGGGGATTCATGGATAAGAACGGGAAAGAGATCATCTCCCCGAAATACGAAGCTGTCACCGATTTTAAAAATGGATTTGCATGGGCGTACCTGGATGGAAAACGTTTTGCAATTAATAAAAAGGGAATTGAATTCAGAAAAACAGTTCAATGAATCTACTAAAAAAAACAGGACTGTTAATTTGCTTTGGTTTTTTTCTCAATGGCACGATCGCGCAAACTGTTTTTTGCCCTCCGAATGTTGATTTTGAATACGGGAATTTTTCGAATTGGTATTTGTACACCGGTTTTTGCTGCCCGATAAATACCAATATATTATCGGGGCCGGTGACCAACCGGCATACGTTAACCAATATTTCCACTCCAATTGATGCGTATGGCGGATTCCCTGCTGTTGCGCCGGGTGGAGGAAATCATTCAGTTAAACTTGGAGCAAACATTACCGGGCAATTAGCTGAACGTGCAAGATATTACGTGAGAGTTCCGAATAACCTGAACAATTACAGTTTGATCCTTCGTTATGCGGTGGTTCTTCAAAATCCAAGTCATCTTCCAAAAGATCAGCCGCGTTTTGAAGTAAAAGTTTATGACTCACTCACCAATGCTTTGGATACCTGTGTCAATTTCACCTTTGTTTCCTCATCGGCCCTGCCGGGTTTCAAGCTTTCAGCAGTTTCTCCCGGCGATGTATATTACAAAAGCTGGTCAACTGCCAGCTTGAATCTTTCAGGTAAGGCGGGAAAAACAATAGCAGTTGACTTTGCTGCGGGTGATTGTGCGTTGGGTGCGCATTTCGGTTATGGTTACATTGACCTGAATTGCGGTTTGTTCCAGATATCTGGAATGCTTTGTAAAGGCACCACCAGTTCAATCCTTACCGCACCCCCCGGATTTCAATATTACCAGTGGTACGATTCCTCCTTCACAACGGTGTTGGGCTACACGCAATCAATAACCGTTTCAACTCCTTCCACATTCAACAAGTATAAAGTCATTTTATCGCCTTATCCCGGATACGGTTGCCCCGATACATTGACGACTACTATCTATGTTTCGGATGTGAAAGTGAAAGCCAACGGTGACACTACCATCTGCAAAATAAAATCCGTTCAATTGAATGACTCGGCTGAAGCCGGCAGTAAATTTTTACCGTTAACCTATCGCTGGACTCCCACAACAGGCGTATCGTGCAATACTTGTTTGAATCCAAGTGTTACGCCACCTACCACCACCCGTTATAAATTAACTGTTACGGATGTGAACGGGTGCTCGGTGTCGGACAGTTTCACGGTTTTTGTAAAATTACACATTGATTCACAACTGCAGGATCTGACTTTGTGCACCGGAGACAAAGCTGTTTTCAGAATAAAGATGAGCGGCACCGGTCCTTACAATTTTCAGTGGAAAAAAAACGGGGTGAATATTACCGCACCATCGGCCGATTCACTCGTGATAAATAGTATCAATTATTCTGACACCGCTTTATATAATGTGATCGTTACCGGTGATTGCGACAGCGTAATCTCCGTTCCGGCACGCCTCAGCATTTATCCTTTGCCCGTGATCACCATGCAACCGCAAAGCGTTTTTATTTGCCCCGGCAAGCAGGCGGTGCTCAGAATGAAAGCAGCCGATTCATCCTCGATGACCTATCAATGGAAAAAGAACGGGATACTGATTCCGGGGGCCACAAGAGATTCACTGGTGATCAATAATCTTTCCTATTCCGATTCGGGATATTACGTGGCAATGGTAAAAGCGCAGTGCGAATACGTGATGAGTGACACTATCTTTTTGCATGTTCAACTAAAGAGCACTATTGTAAGCCAGCCGCTTTCAATCAGCCAGTGCCCGGGGAAAGAATTAACTTTGCAAGTCATCGCTTCGGGTAGCGGCACTCTCACTTACCAATGGATGAAAGACTTTTTCTTTTTATTCGGTTCGAACAACAACACGTATTACATTCCGAAAATTTCGGCTGCCGACACCGGGAATTATTACGTGGTGATAAATAGTTTGTGCGACAGTGTGATCTCCGTCAAAGCAAAAGTATCATTGAATCCGCTCACTAAAATTATTTTACAGCCAACGGATCTGCTGCAGTGCAAAGGAACTACGGCAAGGTTCATGGTCAAAGCTTCCGGCACGGCACCTCTGAATTATCAATGGATAAAAAATGGTGCTATGATCCCGAATGCAACCAAAGACACCTTAACACTATTCAATATCGATCAGCCTGATATTGCCTCCTATTCGGTGGTCGTGATGGGAGGTTGTGATACGGTGATTTCGAATGTGGTTTTCCTGAATTTATTCCCGGTGAACAATGTGAACCTTCCCGACACGGTAAAGTTATGCACGAATAATAATATCATTACCTTAAACGGATTCAGCACTTACCACTGGAGTACCGGATCAAACAACAACTGGATCCCGGTGACCACCCAGGGAAAATACTGGGTCAGGGTTACCGATAACAATTCCTGCGTGACCTCCGATACCTTTTATGTAAAGATCATTCAGGCCCCGATTATAAATGCAGGAAACGATACGTTGCTATGCAACAAACTGAATTTACCATTGAATGCCACAGCAGCCGATTACACGACTTTTACCTGGGTGGATAATTCGTTCGGAAATTTTTCGGATCCCTTCGCTTTATCAACCATCTTTATTCCGAATGACAATTTGGTTGGAAAATTTCCTTTGGTGTTATCGGCTACCAACAATTGCGGAACGAATTACGATACCATGTGGGTCACTTTCACAAAACCGCCTGATCCGGATTTTATCCCGGAAGACACGGTTGTTTGCCAGAGAGCAAAAAATATTGTTCTCAACCCGGTGCAACCCGGAGGTATTTTTTCAGGCATCCATGTTCAAACGAATTTCTTTTCACCGGTTGACGGAGGTTTATTCACGGTTCACTACACCGTTAATTACAACGGTTGCGTGGATTCATCGGCAAAGGTCATCCGCGTGGTACCGCTGCCAAAAAGTAACTTTCAGTACACACCAAAAATTCCTACCATCGATTCGAGTGTAAGTTTCATTTCCACCAGCATGCTTGCCACTTCACTGTTATGGAATTTCGGTGACGGGAATTCAAGTACCGAAACCAACCCGGTGAATTATTATGTGGCTGAAGGATATTACCCGGTGGTCCTTTATACTTTCCGTGAATTTTGTTCCGATTCCATGCTTCAAATAATCAGGGTGAGAGGTTCGGAATTCGTTTGGGTGCCTAATGCATTTACTCCGAACGGTGACGGATCAAATGATGTTTTCAAGGTTATTTATAAAAATACGAATGGTGGCACATTGAAGATTTTTAACAAATGGGGACAGCGTATATTTTCCACCACTGACCTCAACATTGGTTGGGACGGCACGTTCGAAGGTACTCCAAGCCCGGTTGATGTGTATGTGTTCGTGGTGGAATACCTTACCAACGAAGGTGAGATGAAACTGATCAAAGGGAATGTGACCCTGATCCGGTGATCCTTTCCTTCTAAAAAAATTGCCGTAAAACAATTTTTCTTCATTTCACTCACCCGGTAAATCATTTATATTGCGCCACAAAAATTTTATTGAATGGAAAACGAAATTGTAAGAACCTCCCAGATCAGAATTGATGTTCACCTCGACCAGGATAAAATGCCTTCACGCATTCAGTGGGAAGCCGATGACTCGGATGCCGAAGGCAAGCACGAATCGAAAAGCGTGATGCTTGCATTTTGGGACGGGCTGGTGCAAAATGCAATGCGCATCGACCTGTGGACAAAAGATATGACCATATCGGAAATGAATTTGTTCATGTACCAAACGCTCGTAACCTTTGCCGATACATTTGAAAATGCCACCGACAACAAGGAAGTGGCTGCCGAGATGCGTGATTTCGCCCACCAGATCGGTCACAAGCTGGAGGTATTCGGTACCGATCATCATCACTAAGAAAAAGATGTTCATTTCATTTTCCGGTCAAATCTGACGTTAAAAATGTTTGCAGCAATAAAAAATTTTCTTT
>JBIOHI010000087.1:0-8001 GCA_044448845.1 Bacteroidia bacterium | reverse complement strand
TTATTTTAATGCAAGAGATTTTGATTCGGCTTTAGCCGCAGTACTGATATCGGCAAGTTTGGTTTGCGAATTCATCCAGGTATTGTATTCGGCACGTGATTCCACAACGACTTTCCGGTTCATACGGTAATGGGCGCTTCCGCATATCTTGTTACACAAAAGCACGTAATCAAAATTCTGGTTTTTTAATTTAGTGCGCATCTCTATGGTAGTGATTGTTGGAGTAAAAATAAATTGAGTGGGCAATCCCGGAACTACATTCATCTGCACCCTGAAGTGCGGCATATAGGCGGAATGAATCACGTCTTTGGCTCTGAATTTTAAAACCACGGGCTGGCCAACCACGAGGTGAAGTTCATTGGAGATCATGTCGTCTTTGGCATTGTTGTCATTCGGGTCAACTCCAAATTCGTTCACCACGCCCATCTTTCTGAAATCGTGGGCACCGAGTTTATTATCCGCACCGGCATACCGCATTTTCCAGTCGAACTGGTAACCGAACACTTCAATCACCTGGGCATCTTTGGCTTGGTTACGATCGGTGATGGAGGTCCAGGTTTTCAAACCGCGTATTACCAAAACTGTGAGAACAATGGCGGGAATGATCGTCCAGATATATTCCAACTTATGATTATCGGGATAATAAAGTGCCTTGCGTTTTTCGCTGTGCTTGTATTTGAAACTATACCAGAATAAAAGAACCTGGGTGATAATGAAAACAATTCCGGTGAGGAGCAACGTAATATTGAACATGCTGTCGTAGATGGCTCCATGTGCTGAGGCAGGTTCATGTGCATTAACTGTAAGAGGCGTATGAATGATGAATTCCCACGTAGCCGCAGCCATCCCCACAATTAAAAAAAGGATCACGATAACGCTGTTGATACGGTTCCAGTCGAAAAGCGGTTTGCCTTTTATTTCACCCAGCTTTTCGAGAATGGAAAATATTTGAACGATAACAATGACCAAAACTAAAGTGGCTAAGAAAAGAAGCCAGTTCACTCCGTCTGAATAATCGGTATGATCAGATGAACCGCCAACTCCTCCAGATGATCCTGCACTTGCAACCGGCTCGGGTTTTTCACTTTCTGCTTTGATATAAGCGATAATGGATTTGATCTGTGTTTCCGAGAAATTCGCGAAAGAAGTCATCGGTATTTTATTGTTCTCTTCAAAAACCTTCACCGCCTTGGCATCTCCCGATTTGATGAATTCCTGCGAGTTGTGCACCCACTGGATGATCCATTGCTCATCGTATTTTTTATGCACGTTCTTCAATGCCGGTCCGATCACTTTCTGGTTGATGGCATGGCACGATGTGCAATTAGATTTAAATAAATTTCCACCTTCTTCAACTGATTGCGCGTGGGATTGGATAACGAATCCGAAGAGGAAGGTGGAAATAAGGACAGGCTTAAAAATTACATTAAAGATCTTCATTGGGTTATTAATTTTTTTTTCTGACAAGCGTTGCAATATATCAAAGTTAACAATCCGCGGGAAATAAATTTTTAACAAAAACAATTACCAGGGTCAGGTTTGAGTAAATATGGTTAAATGGTGCTGTGAATCAAACAGAAAAAATTCAGATTTTTTGAAGAAAAATTTTGTATAAAATGCCAACAGTGATAAGCCTCACAAAATCAATGCGGTGTTTTGAGGAGTTTTTTTAAAATTCAAATAGCCTCCGGTGAGAAAAAAATAAATTTCTTTCGGATTCCGGACTTATTTTTTAGGAATAGTTTTCTGAACAGAGTTCGATTTTTTGAGTGAATCGGTTCTCATGTTAGCTGGCTTTACTGCCGGCATTTTTGGTTTTTCGGTATTGGTCTTCGGATTCACGATCTCGGTATTCGCATTCGGATCGATGCCGGTTTTCCAGATCCGCAAGCCATGGGAAGCCTCGTTGCGAACTACATTGGTTACGGCAATAAATTTATTGTCTTTTAAAAAAGCAATTTCGTGAACGGAATTTCCTGAAGCCGGCGTTTGGCTGATCAGGTTTCCTGTTGCAACTTCCCAGACCTTTATCGAACCATCATTGCAACCCGTAGCCGCGTATCTCGAATCATCTGAAAAAATTACGGCAATTACTTTCCAGCAGTCAACAGGCAGTTTACGAATTTCTTTGCCGGTCTTTATGTCCCATATCCTTGCACTTTTATCATTTGAACCGCTGATCAGGTATAAGTTATTTTTGCTGATATCGATGCAATTCACCGCAGCGGTATGCCCGTCAAAGGTTCTCGCCACCTGTAGGGTTGCGAGGTTATATACTTTTATCTTGGGTTCATTGCCGGCTGCAAATAAAAACCTCGGATCGTTCCCGAATGCGATCGAATTCACTTCTGTGAAATTGTTGATGGTCTTGAACGGCTTGCCGGATGCAATATCCCAGGCGATAATGGTTTTATCATCCGAACCGGAGAACAAATATTTTCCTGAATTATCAAATAAAAGGGTGTTGACGTTCCCATGGTGGCCTTCAAAATTTCTTACTTGAAAAAGAGAATCCCAAAGTTTCACCATGAAATCATTGGAACCGCTTGCGAGCATGCTTCCCGTTTTATTGAAAAAAAGATCAGTCACAGGAGCCTGGTGACCGGTAAGAGTGCGGATCAATTGATACGGGCTGTCGAGATTATAAATATTGACCAACTTGTCCCACGAACCCGTTGCCAAATATCCTTTTTCGGGAGACACCGCCAGTGCGTCCATGTCGTCTCCGTGCCCGGTGAGAATTTTATAAGGTTCGGTAAAAGTTTTTTGTGCAGTTAAAAAACTGAAAGCGCCAAATTGCACTAAAAAAAGTAAAAATATCTTTCGCATGAATTCTGAATTTTATTGGTGCAATCTCAGAAAAAAAAATTACTAATTCAACTAAATGTTGGTGGAAGGAGGAAATAAGATTTAACCCATTCAATTATTAAAATGGGTTCGAAAAAATCAGAGCATCACATTCGCAAGGTTGGCCAGCTCGCTACGTTCACCTTTTTCGAGGGTGATGTGCGCGTATAAATGATTGTCGCGGATGCGGTCGATCAAATTCGACAACCCGTTCGATTGCGAATCGAGGTAGGGGGTATCGATCTGGAAGATATCGCCTGTAAAAACAATTTTTGATCCTTCACCGGCCCGCGTGATGATGGTCTTTACTTCCAACGGGGTGAGGTTTTGTGCTTCATCAATGATGAACATGATGTTGGATAAACTTCGTCCGCGAATGTATGCAAGCGGGGTAACAAGAATTTTTTCCGTGTTGATCATGTCGGTGATCTTGTGGTATTCCTTGTCGGTTTCCTTCCACTGGTTCTGGATGAATTTTAAATTATCCCAAAGCGGTTCCATGTATGGATTTATTTTCGATTTGATATCACCGGGCAGATAACCAATATCGCGGTTGCTCAAAGGAATGATCGGGCGCGCCAGGTAGATCTGCCTGTAATTCATTTTTTGCTCGAGCGAAGCAGCAAGAGCAAGCAAGGTTTTTCCCGTTCCGGCAACTCCCTGGATCGTTACGAGTGAAACTTTCGGATTCATCACTGCGTGCATGGCAAAAGCCTGCTCGGCATTGCGGGGCTTGATACCGTATGCCGGGCGCTTGTCCACTTTCTCAATGCTTTCGTTTTCGGGATTGTAACAACACAACACCGAATTTTTTTCATTCTTCAAAATGAAATAATGATTAGCAAATGGTTTTTGCTTGAAAACAAAATCGTAGCTGATGAATCCTTTAGAATAGATCTCATCAATCACCGATGATTTTACTTTGTCCACGATCGTTCTGCCTGTGTAAAGCGTGTCGAGGTTTTTGATTTTTCCGGTCTGGTAATCTTCCGCGATCAGGTTCAGTGATTTTGCCTTCAATCTAAGGTTCACATCTTTCGAAACCATGATCACCTTGCGGTTGGGTTCCTGCTCAACCATAGCAAGAGCTCCGTTGAGAATGCGGTGATCGGCTTTTCGTTCCCCGAATATTTTTTCAGCATCCATCTTCGAACGTTCGTGCATGATCACTTTGAAATTTCCCCGCCCTCTTCCGTTGATCGGTATCCATTCGTTCAATGTGTATTCACCGGAAAGTTTATCGAGGAAGCGGATGAACTCACGTGCTTCGAAGTTGATCGTGTCGTTTCCTTTTTTGAAATTATCCAGTTCTTCCAAAACGGTTATCGGAATGGCTACATCGTGTTCCTGGAAATTTTTGATTGCATTGTGATCATATAAAATCACGGAGGTGTCGAGTACAAAGATCTTTCGTTCACTGTTCTTTTTCGCCATGCTGTTATTCTGTTGGGTTAATAATAAATCAAAGATTAAAATGAAAAGGGAAATTCTGTTTTGAAAGTTTTAAACAGGTGTGGACGGAAGGTAATTCGGTAATCAGTTATCAGTAATCAGTAATCGGTAATCGGTAATCAGTAATCGGTAATCAGTAATCGGTCAATTGTCATTGACAATTTCATTATTCATCATTGAACAACAAACCCCAAACAACAAACTGCATTTCTCAAACCATCTTCCTGAACAATCTTCTTTTTGCAAACTCCGACATCACTGCATAAAGCGCAGTTATGCCAATGATCAGGAGTAAAATTTTCGGTGGAAGCGGAGTTAAACTCAGCAACTCAGCAAAAGGCAGGTAAGGCAAAGAAATGGTTAATACGAACGAGATCAAACTCAATATCAAAAGCCACTTTCCGGGTTTGCTGGTGAAAAAAGTTTTATGTGTACGAACGATGAATAAAATAATGAGTTCGGTAAAAATGGATTCAAGAAACCAGGATGTCCGGAAAGTTTCTTCGCTTACTTTAAAATAAAAATAAAAAAGATAGAAGGTGAGAAAATCAAAGATCGAACTTTGAAAACCGAACACGAGCATGAAATTACGGATCATTTTTGTATTCCACTTTTGCGGTTTCAGCAAACGTTCTTCGTCCACGTTGTCATTCGCAACTGCCATGTAAGGAAAATCAGTAAGGAAGTTGGTCATCAAAATTTGTTTGGGCAGCATTGGTAAAAACGGAAGCAATAAAGAGGCACCGGCCATGCTGAACATGTTTCCAAAGGTGGCACTCGTGTTGATGAAAATATATTTCAGCGTATTGATAAAGGTTCTTCTTCCTTCCATGATCCCGTCCACGATCACCGAAAGATTCTTTTCGAGCAACACCACATCGGCAGCTTCTTTTGCCACGTCCACCGCGTTATTGGTGGTGATTCCAACATCGGCTGTGTGAATGGCGGACACATCATTTATTCCGTCACCAAGATAAGCCACTACAAACCCGGCTTTCTGCAAAGCACGAACGATCTGTTCTTTTTGCTGCGGTTCGATCTCCGCAAAAAGATCCGTTTCCGATATTCTTTTTGTGAACGCTTCACCTGTCATTTGATGAATTTCTGAACCGCTGAGTACATTTATTTTATCGAGCCCGATTTTTTTACCGATAAATCCCGCAACCAGTTTATTGTCACCGGTGATCAATTTCAATGAAACACCTTTTGATCTTAATTCATTGATCGTTTCAATAATTCCCTCTTTAGGCGGATCGTAAAGCAGAATGAATCCGGCAAATGTCATTTCAGATTCTTCATTTTTATTTACGGGTTTATCATGCAGGATCGTTTTATAACAAACCCCGATGGTACGAAAACCTTCGCTGCTGTAAATGATAAATAGGTCGTTTATTTTTTTTGTATAACCTGAAAGCGGTTCGGTTTTGCCATTCACTTCAACCGAAGTACAAACCTCTAAAACATTTGAAAGCGCACCTTTGGTGATCAGTAATTTTTCTTTTTCATTCTTCACTTCAATGCTCAATCGCTTGCGCAAAAAGTCATAGGGAATTTCATCGAGCTTCGAGAAACCGGTAACGGAAATATTTTCAAGACCACGTATCGCTTCATCGAGCGGATTGGCAAAACCCGTTTCGAATATGGCGTTGAGGTACGCCAGCAGTTTCACTTTTTCACTGTCACTATTATCGGCATCTTTTGCACCGGAAACCTTTATCACACCTTCCGTTAAGGTTCCGGTCTTATCCGAGCACAATAAATTTACCTCGCCAAGGTTTTGAATGGACGATAATTTTTTCACGATCACTTTTCGTTCTGCCATGCGTTTCGCGCCCGATGCCATCGCGATCGTCATGATGGCAGGTAATAATTCGGGAGCCATTCCAACCGTGAGTGCGAGTGCAAAAAGAAGCGAATCAATAATCGGCCGCCCGAAATAAATATTCACGCCAAGAATAATGATGGAAAGAACGATGGTGATCTGCATCAGCAAAAAACCGAAACTGCGGATTCCTTTTTCGAATGCGGTTTCGGTGGGCGGAGCGGTGAGGGAAGCGGATATCCGGCCGAATTCAGTTTCTTTACCAACCGTCACTACCACTGCTTTTGCCGTTCCGCTCACCACGCTTGTTCCCTGGTACAACACATTTTTTCTTTGGCTCACGGGTGTTCCTGCTTCCGATTTTCCGATCAACTTCTCGGATGGAAACGATTCACCGGTAAGCGATGATTCATTGGTATGGAGGTCTTTTTCTTCGAGCAGTAAACAATCTGCAGGAATGATATCTCCTGCAGAAAACAGAAGAATATCACCGGGAACGATTTTATCAGAATCCAGTGAAATTTGTTTTCCATCACGCAAAACCGAAATGGTAACTTTAATGATCGAACGGAGTTTCTCCACCGCACGGCCCGCGTTCCGTTCCTGCCAAAAACTCATGCTACCGGTGGCCAGCAAAATAAAAACGATGATGACCACATCCGATGAAGCACCGAGAAACGCGGACAAGATCACTGCGATGACAAGCAGCAAAACCAGAGGGCTTTTAAACTGCGAAAGAAATAATTTCACATCGGCCAGGAATGAACTTGTTTCTTTTTTGACATGCGGAGATTCCGACAAGCGTTTCTCCGCTTCCGTTTCTGAAAGCCCGTTGACGGTGCTGTTTAGCTTGCCAAGAACTTCTTCAAATGATAATGACCAGAAATTATTTATAGTTGAGTTCATCCTGAATGCAAGTTTAATATTTTAGTTCATAGTTTTTGGTTAATAGTTGTAGTTATTTGGTTTTTAGTTTTAGTTTGTTGAAGCGAATAACTGGTTAACTATAACCATTAACTTTTTTAAACCAGAACCAATAACTTAATAACCAATAACTATTTTTATTTTGAAAAAATTTCGTTTCAAACAATTCAACGTCATCCAGCAAAATTCCGCCATGAAAGTGGGAACGGATTCGGTGTTGCTTGGTTGTTTTGCAGAAACCGGGAATGCAAAATCAATTCTCGATATCGGAACCGGAACCGGTTTGCTGGCTTTGATGATGGCACAAAAGTCGGAAGCGGAAATTGATGCGGTTGAAATGGATGAAGCTGCTTTTGAAGAAGCGAAGGAAAATTTTTTAAATTCAAAATGGAAGGAAAGAATCAATATCTTTCATTCACCAATTCAATCCTTTCTCGACTCCGCCTTCCTACCGGACAGGCAGGCTCGAAAAGACAGGTACGATTTGATCATCACCAATCCTCCCTATTTCGAACATTCAAAAAATTATAAAATAGAAGATCCAACCCGCTCCAAAGCCCGCCAGGACAAGGAACTCTCGTTGGAAGAATTAGGGAATGAAATTATGAAGTTAATAAGTGATGAAGGAAAATTCTGGTTGATTCTTCCAGCGAAAGAGTCAAAAGATTTTGAAAAGATTGCTACGGAAAAAAGTTTGTTGCTTCAAAAAAGAATTTTCATCAAACCAAAGCGATCAAAACCGGTGAATAGAATGGTGATGTGTTTTGGAAAGCAAAAGCAGGAATTGGTTGAATCAGAATTTATAATTTACAAAGAAGACGGAAAACCAACCGAGGAATATTTTGAATTGACGAGGGAGTTTTTGTTAGATCCTTTACGGAAATCCGAGTAATTTAAAAGACCCCTCACCCGCTTTTGGCGGGATCGGGGTGACAATTGGTGATAATGTTTTCGGG
>JBIOHI010000086.1:0-8216 GCA_044448845.1 Bacteroidia bacterium | reverse complement strand
TATTCGAAAAATTTTACCGCGCCAAGTATGCTGATTTTATACAGGGATCTGGCCTTGGACTGTACATCACGAAAAAGATGATCACTACCATCGGAGGTAAAATTGATTTTGAAAGCGTTGAAGGAAATGGCAGTACTTTTTATTTAACCATTCCCGCTTCAAACGGAGAAATAAAAAGTAAACTAAATACACCCGGATAATTTTTTTCCAATGATAACCAACTAAACTTTTATGAACGAAACCATTTTGATCATTGAGGATAATGTGACCATGCGTGAAAATATCAGGGATATTCTCAGCCTGGCAGATTACAATACCATTTCGGCCGAAAATGGAATGATCGGACTCGAACTTGCCAAAAAATATTTACCAGACCTGATCCTGTCCGACATCATGATGCCCGAACTGGATGGATACGGGGTGTTGCGCGCCATCGAGAACATGCCTGCACTGGCAAATATTCCCGTAGTTTTTATCACGGCAAAATCAGAGATCAGTGATTTTCGGAAATCCATGGACCTCGGTGCCGATGATTACCTGATCAAGCCTTTCAGCGGAGATGATATTTTAAAAGTGGTAGCGGCCCGCATTAAAAAGAACAAGAACATGCGGGTTCCGTATCACAATCTCGAAGGAATGCTGTTTCAAAGATCAAAGCGCAAAGAATTCAGTGACCTGAATCTTTTCAAGGATTTTCAAACGGTTAAAAAAATAAAACGAAAGGAACTTATTTACCGTGAAGGCGATGTTCCCCATTTTTTATATTACGTTATTTCCGGCAAGGTAAAATCTTTCAAGACCAACGAATTCAGCAGGGATTACCTGACGGGCATTTACAACGAAGGGGATTTCTTCGGGTATCTTTCCATCATTGAAAATTCCAACCGGATCGATTCGACCATGACCATGGAAGACTCGGAGATCGCCTGCATCCCGAAAGAATATTTTTACCAGATGTTGCATTCGAATAATGAGATCGCTTTGAAATTCATCAAATACATATCGGATAATCTGCACGAGACTGAAGATAAATTACTGAAGCTTGCATACGATTCGGCACGAAAGAGAACTTCCGAAGCCCTGCTCTTCATCTACCACAAATACCAGGTAGGTGACAAGAACAACGAAGCTGTTCCCATCAACCGTGAAGATATTTCGGCCATTGCGGGTATCACAGCCGAATCGGTGAGCCGCAACCTTACCAGTTTCCGCGAGGAAGGACTCATCGAGATCAACAACAACATGGTGAAGATTTTGGATCTCCTTAAACTGGAGAATCTGAAGAACTGATTTTACTTTAGCTAATACACAAAAAAATCCTTCACCAAAAATAGCGAAGGATTTTTTTCCGGTTAAATTTATTCTTATTCAATCAAAAGTTTGGTCACCGTCTTCTCATCACCTGCCGATATCTCCACAAAATAAATTCCCTTGCTGAGCTGGCTCAGGGAAATATTTTTTGAAACAAAACCGTTGGCCGATTTGATCTGGTCAACCGTGCAAACCCTTCCGAGCATGTCGTAAATCTTTATGTTCAGATCCTGGCTCTTTTGAGAATTCATGCTGATGGTCACTTCATTGTTTGCAGGATTTGGGAATAATTTTATTCCGTTCACAAAGGTGAGATCTTTTACTGCCTGCACCAACACGTGAACCATCATCGTATCGGTTACGTAGCAACCCATTGAATTTGTTTTGCCTGCAGTCACTTTGTAAACGCCCGTAGCTGTTGCCCATTTCACTATGATAGCATAGGTTCCCGTACCTGATAGAACCGTTCCGCTTTGAACATTCCAGTTGAAAGTTCCAATTGAATCGTTTGCTATATAATATGTTGCTGTATCATTTATATGTGGATTTGCATTACCGGATATTTTTAAATTTCTATAACCCTTTACTACCACCAATATTCCATTTTGTCCACCTGCCGTATCAGGGAAATAAACTACAGGGCAATTAACTGAATAAAACTGAGGTGCATCTCTTCCGGCTGCCGTTATGAAAAAAATTCCGGTATCTACATATACGTGCGAAACGGTATCGGTTCTCCCGTAAACATAAGTTTGCTGTCCGTCTGCCCAATCAAATGCAGTACAAATGGTTGGAGTATCCGCTGCATTTCTCTTGTCAAGTGAATCAGCTAAATTTTTTAGAACAACGGTGCGAGGTCTACAACCACTATTGCCTGAAAGTAGCCTGAATGCAGGTCTCGGGCCTTGTTTGAAAAAGGTCAGGTAACCTGTTGCCGAACATCCGCGGTCACTCGTTGAAATTAATTTCACTTTGAATTTTCCATTGTGATTATAATACACAACCGGGTTTGCTAAATTGGATTGAACAGTAACGGTATCTTTTGCATTGTTATAAAACCACCAATAATGATTGGTGATAATTCCTCCGCTCAATGTATAACTTGAGTCAATAAATGATGCTGTGTCTTTACAACCAAGAATGGAAGAAGCCATCGTTGGTTTTGCAACCATATCGGTAACATTCACAAACGAAACGCACGTATCAAAATGCCCAAGACTGTCGCGCGAGATCATGCTCACTTTAAATTTTCCCCCGGTGTTGTAATTATGTGTTGGTCGCACGCCCTGGTAAACAGGAGTACCGTCACCAAAATCCCAGTACAACCGATGCGTGAAATATGGGAACGAAGTGTAAGGACTGTTGCAAATGAATATCCATTGCGCTCCGCTCCAGTAATACATCCCGGTGCGTTTATAATTACCTTTTCCTTTGTTGTAAATTAAAGTTTTTCCAACAGCCGGTGAAGGCGTTTTTGAAATATCTGTCAATGAATTTAAGGTATCAATATTTATTGGTGCAAATGAAGGAACCCATGCAGAGCCGCTCCACACGTATATTCCCGGAGAACCTAAATTTCCAGTAGTCGGATAAAAAATAACTTTCCCGACAAAAGGATTCATTGTTGCTTTATCGGAACTAAAATTTGGAACAACCACCGAAACCCCTCCACCTTTCAGTACGAAATCCCAATGGCCTAATCCCGGAGTGTCAACTACGATCGTATTTTGAAATAAATCTACATCATAATTTCTTTGCCCTTCGTTAAAGTAAACAAAGTCAATCATATAATTTGTAAGGTCAATGCTTCCACCATTATAATCGTAAAAGACAACATTGCTGCCGGCATTAGGAACTTCAACTAATGTATCTGCCGGATTTTTTGCATCGCGTGCCCAGAAATCTATGGTATCAAATTGGTAACCTGATTCCGGAAAAGTGTTGTATTGAAATCCATGATATCCGCCCGGCCGGCTTGTGCCATAGATTTGAAGAACAATATTTGTGATTTGATTGTCGTACCTGAAATAACGAACAGAGTCAACAAAACGAACAGGATCACTCTTACAAAAAACAGAATCTTCTTTTCCATTTTTTGAAAAAATATGAAGGGAGTCTATCAAACCTATGGTGGAAGTCTGTCCGAAGAAATAAGTACACTGTTGTGAATTTTGAAGGAAATTAGTAAACTGAGTTATGATTGCTCCGGGACCTTTTCCAGCAATTTCCCAGCTTGATCTTTTGTATTGGTGTGTGACTGGCAACAACATTAATGAAGTATCAATAATTTTTACTGTAGTGTAAAGCATGGTGTCGCGCATTCGCAGGTGAATCGTGTCGTGGTAATTGGTGTAAGGATACCACTGATCGAAGTGTGTGGTACTCGGAAATTTATTGACGAGAATAAGTGAGTCGGGAGCTTTTGTTCCTACCTGATCAAACATTCTTAAATAAGACCGGATGGGTTGCAAGTACTGTTTTTGTCCGAATACTCCGCAAGGCCATAAGGTTGAGTCTATCAACGTTCCGGGCCAACCGGTTGTGTAGTCCATGTTGTAACGAATGCGTCTTGCTCCATGCGTGTAATAGGAATCGGTAACATCATAACCCGCATAATGAAAGGAATCAATTGTGGCAGTATTATCTCCCCAAGTCCAAACGTTAACAAAAATACTATCCTGAACCTGGTCCATGTGTATTGCTTTTACGGTATCATTTTTTTCCCGCAGCACTGCAAATTCTGCCGGAGATTTAATCATTGTTGGATTCAATTCTTTAATGTGAAGAAAATTATGATACCAAACCGTATCGGAAACACATCGCGGATTGTTGTAATCAAGATATTGCAAAGTGAGAAGTGTGTCGTAAACAATAGGAGGTCCGGCAGAACGAATCAACGGTGTGCTGTTAATGATCCCGTTCCACGTATATGTTAAAGCAATGCTGTCGTCTCTCCATCCGGTTGGAATTGGTGTTGGTGGAGGCGTGGCCCTGTTTGCCACATTGCGCCCGATGATCACGTTTTGATAAGTATAAGGATACCCGGTTGAGGGATTGATCAAACGTCCAAGGTAATCTCTCAAAGGTGTTCCGTTATTATTCTGATTGTTGTTAAAATTAGATTTCCAAATAGTGAACGTGGAATCTTTTTGGCCGCTTCCTAAAAATAATCCGATCGTTACAAAACCTTGAGCGGTATCTGCAGGTGGAGGTGTTCCTGCATTGCCTCCATAATGATATTGTATAAATGTTCCATCAGGACCAGACCATGGACTTGGTGGTATTGGATTCCAGTTCATTCCTGTATAAAAAGTATTTCTCACCAATCCACCGGGTGTGATGTTGAATCCCGGTCCCGGAACGATTTGCGTTCCCGGTGTTCCCACTCCCCAGGTTGTAAATCCGTCTAAATAAAATGGAGTTGCATCCATCCTGTCTGCTAACGAATCGAAGTTGATGTAAATGGAAGTTTGTCCACAACTTGGTTTTGTTCCCGCGGCGCTTCCGTTTGCTTTAAGCTTAAATCCGATATATCCTGTAGGATTTAATCCGGGGCATTGTTTTCCGATAACGCTCATTCCGTGCGCATCGGGTTTGCCGTGAGAAAGTTTTACGTAATCAACCGATGAACATGCAGCCGGATTTCCACTTGCATGATTGAAACTGTCGGTTAAAGTTTGACTGATTGTAAAAGCTCGGATAACAACGTAACGAAAAACATATTCGTGAAAAGTTATTCCGCTGTTTGGTAATAATTGATTTCCGTATCTCGTGAATGTTCCGAATCCGGGAATAGTATAAGTGATCGAATCAAATTTGTTTCTCAAAGTTCCTGAAGTGAGGTTGAGCATTCTTCCCTGCGCCTGCCAGAAAGGATCAGGAACAGGATTAGCAGCGGTGATGGTGATGGAAGTATTTGCACTTATGTTTGGTGTATTCGATCCGGCAGGAAAAGTTTTTCCGTTTTGATACCACGAGTAAACCGAATCCCAGTTGGTGTATATATGCCTTGGCAACGAATCGAGCGAATACCGGCAGTTCATTCTTCCGGTATAAGTGGTTCCGTTAGAAATATAAAAATGGTTGGAGTTATAATATTGTTGTTGTGCATTGGTGAACGTTACCATAGCAGGACTTTTAGGAACGGAGTAAGCCGTGCACACCGGTGCGAAATTGTCATCAAAATCCCACACCCGTTTCACATGATTGGATTTGTAGTAGGAAGAATTATTTACAAAATCAACCGTATCGTTTCCGGTGCACTGATATTTGTGCAGCATGCTGACAGCAGATCCATTCGAAATGTTTTCAATCCGTGCCAGCGGTCCTAAAACTTCAATCGTGTCGGACACCGATGTATCCTTACACACATTTTTCACAGTGAACCTCACGATATATTTTCCTACACCCGAATATAAATGCGATGGAGTCCAACTGAAACTGTCTTTGTTCAAATTGTAAGGATCGTTCGGATCACCGAAATCCCACACTATATCACCGTTTCCGAGTTGCGCAAACGAAATTGGTTTTTGAGAAAAATACACGCGTGCAAGATTTGAACCTGCGCAAAACGAATCCCTGTTGATAGTATCTGTATAACTTGTTGATGCGGTAAGATTTATTTTAAAAGAAATATTTCGTGGTAATGTAACACTTACCGGAATGTTTGCGTTCGTGTATTTAATCGTATCTGTGCAACCGTAAATATCAGTAATGATTAGCGAAGGCATGAATTGTCCGTCTTGAGTATAGGTGTGAGAGATGGTATCGAAATGCGAACTTTGCAAAGTATTAAATGGAACAGTGGCAGTGTATGTTGCACCGTCACCAAAATCCCATTTGTAACTCTGCACTTTCGTTTTATTTATTGCAGAAGTGTTTTTGAATTTATAGGTGGAAGCAAAGCATGGACCTGAAACATAAGTCCAGTTGAATTGAGGATTGATATTGCCCGCCAGGTAAATTCCCACGGAATCATATCCGACAGGATTGCGAACGTGTGATACACAACCTACGTTATCTGCAATGGTAAGATCAACATTATATTTTGTATTTGAAATTGAGTATGACATACAAACAATTGGACTACAATTTTGTCGCGAACCACCATCACCAAATATCCAATAGCAGGTAGATAGCGGTGCACTTGGTGTTTTCGGATTTTGTCTTGAACTGTCAATAAAACAAAAATTGTTTCCCTTGAAACATTGGGTATCTTTTGAAAAACTCGTCAAATAAAATTTCGCGATGGGTTTGTAGTAAACCGTGTAAGGTGTTGTAACCGGACCAACCGTTGAACTATCGGTGTAAACCAAGAGAGCTTTGCCTGTCCAGTTACCGGCTGGTGATCCAATCCAACTGAAAGTATTGGAAGCGCTTGCTCCTGTAGTCATCGCAATTGGCATCACCAATGCAGTTTGGTCGAACCAGAATTTATAATACGCAATGGTTTTTGTTGGCGAGTACACGAAAGTAAAAAAGGCCTGGTCGCCTTCGCAAATAGGAGTGGGATTCACCGTTAAGGTTTGTCCGTAACTAAAAAGGCTTGATGAGGTTAGAAACAAAAGGCAAATGGAACGAAAGCAATATTTCATAATCTTTGAATTTGAATGTAAAGGTAAAAAAAGAACGACCGAATGCAAATTAAAAAATGAAGATGGAAAAGGAAGTGGAAAGGTTGCAATTAGAATATATTTAAATCACACAAACTTATTTTCAGGTAACTTTTCAAAGCCTATATTTGCCGCTTAAATTTATAAAAGAAAACAATGAGCGGAAAAATAACATTCACCATGATCAAGCCCGATGGAGTGGCAGCAGGAAACATTGGAAAAATTATCGATCACATCACCAGCAAAGGATTTAAAATTCTTGCGATGAAATACACCAAACTGAACCCGGAAAAAGCAGGAGAGTTTTATGAAATCCACAAAGAGCGTCCTTTTTATAAAGACCTTGTTGCTTACATGACCTCAGGTCCGATCGTTGCGGCCATCTTGCAAAAAGAAAATGCGGTAACTGATTTCAGGGAAACGATCGGGGCAACTGATCCGAAGAAAGCTGCTCCCGGCACCATCCGACAGTTGTACGCCACTTCCATTGAAGCCAATGCGGTTCACGGTTCCGACAGTGATGAGAATGCCGAACGTGAAGCCGGTTTCTTTTTCAGCGCATTCGAAAGATTCCAGTAAAAAGTTGATAGGTTAATAAAGTTGAAAGGTTGATAAAGTTAATAAGCAAGCACCATATCAACTTTATCAACCAATCACCAATCAACTTTAAACTTATTTAACAGAGTCCATGTGCATCATCAGATCGAGCACCTTGTTGGAATACCCCCACTCGTTGTCGTACCACGAAACAACTTTCACAAAATTATTACTCAAAGAAATTCCTGCTTTCGCATCGAAAATAGAAGTGCGGGCATCACCGAGGAAATCATTCGACACCACATCGTCTTCGGTATAACCGAGAATTCCTTTCAGTTCGTTCTCCGATGCTTTTTTCATCGCGGCTTTTATTTCGTCATAGCTGGCTCCTTTTTCAATTCTGCATACCAGGTCAACTACCGAAACATTTGGAGTGGGAACACGGAAACTCATCCCGGTCAGTTTTCCTTTCAGTTCGGGAATAACCAATCCAACAGCTTTTGCAGCACCGGTTGACGAGGGAATAATATTCTGATATGCACCTCTACCTCCACGCCAGTCTTTGGCTGAAGGACTGTCCACAGTTTTTTGCGTGGCTGTAACGGCATGCACGGTGGTCATCAAACCTTCGAGAATTCCGAAATTATCGTGCATTACTTTGGCAAGAGGAGCAAGGCAATTGGTAGTACACGAAGCATTCGAAACAATATTCATGGAAGCTTCATATTTTTTATGATTCACTCCCATAACAAAAGT
>JBIOHI010000085.1:0-8336 GCA_044448845.1 Bacteroidia bacterium | reverse complement strand
TTGTGTGTTTTCTGTCTGGGCTCTACATTTCTCTTATATTTCTTTTCTATCACCTTGCGGCGGTTTCCCGCCCTCCGGGGGGGGGGGGGGGGGGGGGGGGCCGCCCCCCCCCCCCCCCCCCCGACCTCCTTTAACTTAAACGAATTGTCATTCCGAACGGAGAGAGGAATCTGCCCAAGTTCACATCAGCAACATTTTCGTAATAAAAAAACAGAAGCAGCAATTTCATTTCGCTTTGACGGTCTGACGCGAAATGCGTCTGACCGTTACTTCTTCAACAAATCTCTTACCGACAAATAAATGGCGGCAAAAACCGCCAGAAGAGTAAGTGATAAAGTGAAAACCGGGAAATGAAATGCGAAATATTTATCGAGGTATTTTCCTCCAAGCGCACCGAGAAGAATGATCGCTATCATTTGAATGGCCATGCCGGAGTAGCGCTGGATGCTGTTATACCGCTTGATTGGTTGCAGTTTCGACAGGTCTTTTTGATTCCTCGGATTTTCCATTTGAATTAAAACTTACCGGTTTGATGGAATTTTTTCCTTCTTTCATCGAACAGTTGCCGTTGAATTCGGCACCGGCCTCGATGATGAGTTTGTTGGACTGAATGTCGCCATTCACCCTGGCGGTTTGTTTTACCACCAGCAATTCCGAAACAAAAATATTTCCGTTGATCTCGCCTGAAATTTCAATATTGGCAGCTTTAACATCACCATCTACTTTGGAAGTAGGCCCAAGCACCAGCCGGGCTTTCGAAGAAACATATCCTTTCACGTTTCCATCGATGCGCATATCGCCTTCTGAAGTAAGATCACCGGTTATCGTGGTTCCGGCATTGATGATATTCAGGTTATTCGGGTTGAATGTGGCTGTGGTGTTTTTATTTCCGTTTAAAATTCCCATAATGCAAAAAATTAAAAATTAATAAACTGTTCGGGATTCACGGGATTTCCGTTCTCCCATATTTCGAAATGAAGATGCGGGCCTGTGGTTAATTCTCCTGAATTCCCCACGATCGCTATGGCATCTCCTGCGTTGACAAATGTACCGACTTTTTTTAATAAAACAGCATTGTGCTTGTAAACCGACAGGATATTATTCCGGTGCTGGATCACGAGTACATTTCCGGTCTCCGGTGTCCACGATGAAATCACCACGCGGCCGTCAAGTACTGCTTTCACGGGTTCATTCGGCTTGGTCACCACATCCACTGCGTAGTGATCATTGCCATAATCAAAAGCATTGGAAACGATTCCCTGCACCGGGATGAAAAAATTCATATTCTCGATGGTAGGCGTTTTGGTCTCTTCATCCTGCACGGAGAAATTATCCTTTGCCAGTTCTTCCATTTCTTTTTTGAACTGTTCATCGAGGGCATATTTTTTATCAAGAGTGGCAGTTCCCGCTTTCTTATCAACCGGGATGGCCGATGAATCACGGACTTCCACTTTATCATTGAGAACATTGAAAAAATTACGGTAATAATTTTCTTTATCCACCAGTGCTTTCTCGAGTGAATCGGTTTTATAAACGAGCTTTGAAAGGTTTCGCTTCGTTTGAGTGTCGGTGTAACCGGGAATGTATTCGCGAAGCGGAGTGAAGGTGATGAGGCAAACGATAATGATGGTAAAAAAAACCAGGAACGAACTGAACCCGACAAAAACATTCATGGGAGTAAGGCTGAACGAATACTTCTCTTCATAGGTGGTGTCATTGATCAGCACGATGCGGTAACGGTTCTTCAGTTTATGAATCAGTCTTTTTTTTGGTGTATCCATGTCGGTTAATTCCTTGGGCCGTGTTTATGCGGCAAAATTTATACTTTTGTTGTTAGCGCCAATAAAATATTTTTGCGCTTTCAAAGTTATGTAATTTGCCAATTGTTTGATCATTCACCGTACCGGATATTTTTTTGAACCAATCGAGAATTCTATATTTTAAGATTTTAGCGGTCATCCTGATCGCTGTGGGATTCTCGTGCAACCCCTTGCGCGACCGCTGGATCAACAGGCAATGGCATACACTCACCGGCCACTACAATGTATATTTCAACGGGGAGAAAAAATTCAACGATGCGATGGAAACCCTCGAGAAAAGCCATACCGATGATTTTACCCGGATACTCGAAGTGTTTCCTTACAGCACGGAAGCAGGCCGGAAATCGATCAGCGGTGTAATGGATGAAGTGACCAAAAAAGCATCGCTTACCATCCAGAATCACAACGTAGGCAGGTTCACCGACAATGCTTATCTCCTGCTTGGAAAAGCGCAATATTTCAAGGACGATTATTTTGCCGCGCTTGAACCATTGCAGTACATCAATTCTCACCCGAAATACAAAGACCAGGGATTAAGGCCTATTTCCACCTGTTGGATCGCCAGGTGTTATATGGGTTTGAAAAAAGAAGGAGAAGCGGAAGCCATCATGGGTTTGCTGATGAATGAGATCGACCCGATCCAGTTGCAGGGAAAACTGGCAAAAGAAAAAACAGCCGCAGTGAAAGTATCCGGTGACGACAAAGCGATGATCTATGCAGCGGCAGCCGACATTGCCATTAAGCAAACAAATTATTCAAAAGCCATCGAGAAATTATTGGTGGCAAATAAGTTTGAAAATTCCAAACAACACCGGATTCGCTATACTTACATTCTCGCACAACTTTATCTCGCACAGGGAAAAAACAAAGAAGCCAATGCGCATTTCAAAAAGATCCTCACGATGATCGCACCTTATAATTTCGAATTCAATGCCGCGCTCAACCTTGCCAGGTCGTACGATTCAACAGACCGGTCGGCTGTGCGAAGGGTACGCAGGTCGCTGAAACGCATGTTGCACGATGATAAAAATGACGGGTTGTATGACCAGATCTATTATGAAATGGGCAACCTCGAAATGCGTGAAAAAAATATCCCGGCAGCCGTCAAAGATTATAAACTCTCGACCGCAAAAAGTACGAAGAATCCAAACCAGAAAGGACTTTCCTTTCTTGCGCTGGCCAATATTTATCTTGCCCAGCCGGAGTACAAACTCGCGCAGGCTTATTACGACAGCGCAGCCGGTTTTTTCAAACCTGATTTCAAAGATTACGATAAGATCATGGCCAAGAAAACAGTGCTGTCGGAACTCATCAGCAATTATATCGTGATCGAAACGGAAGACAGTTTGCAAAAACTTTCCCTTTTATCGAAAGAAGAATTGGAAAAAAAGATAGATGAGTGGATAAAAAGCAGGAAGCTTTTAGCCGAACAAAAAAAGAAAGCCGATCAGCGCCAGAAAGAAATAGACAAATCGAACGCGATGAACCAGGGCGTTCCCACTGCCGCGCCTTCACTCACGTTCGGTGGTGACGGAAGTTCTCAGTGGTATTTTTATAATCCGGCCATCATGTCAACCGGTTCACAGGATTTTTTCAGTGCAAAAAAATGGGGTAAGCGCGAAAACGTGGACTATTGGCGTTTATCCGCCCGGGAAAAGGAAGTGTTGCCGGGTGACCAGGGCACAGAGGCCGGCAAGCAGCCCAATGATTCATCGGCTGCAAAAGACCTGGACAGCACGGCTGAAAAAAAAGAAGACGTCAAGAATTTTGTATCGGCCGACCGCAAAGAGTGGGTGGTGAATGTTCCGTTTACCCCGGATGAGATGAACAACTCCAACAACAAAATCATCGAAGCGTATTACAACATCGGTTTGGTATATGATGAAAAATTAAATGACCAGCGCGAAGCGGTGAACACTTTTGACGGGATGCTGAAAAAATATCCTTCGAATAAATTTGAACCTGAAATTTTGTATCGGCTTTATAAAATCTATTCGAAACGTAAACTTACCCAGCAAAGAGCCGATGAATCCAAAGCGTTGCTCATCAAAAAATACCCGGAGAGTCCTTACGCACTCATTCTTCAAAATAAATTGTTCGATAAATCGGCCGACAACGATCCCAACATCCAGGTCACGAAATTATACGGCAAAATGTATGAGGCTTACTTAGACGGGAAATACGATGAGGTGAAAGATTACAACATGGAAGCGGCAAAAAAATTTCCCGGAAATAAGATACAGCCCAAGTTCGACCTGCTGTTTGCTTTAACGGTTGGGAAGACGGAACCCCTCGAGCATTTTAAATCTTCGTTGCAGGAGGTCGTAAAAAATTATCCCAAGACCGATGTGGCCGAACGTGCCCAGCACCTGCTCGATTACATGGCGAAGAACCAAAAGAACATCAGGATCGATACGGCCGGAAGGCAAGCAGAACCGGATTTTGAAATGGAACCATCCACTGCACATTATTATGTGTTTGCCATAAAAAATGACAAACTGGAGATGACCGATTACGTAATGAAGTTCAACCAGTTTTGTGAAGAGTTCCACCAGTTCGATAATTTGCGAACCAATACGATGGTTTCCAATGAAGGGTACCAGCTAATCCTGATCCGCGAATTCAAGGATTACGAAAAAGGCGTTGCGTTTATGAATGATCTTGAAATGCTCGATTACATCAAAAAAACCATCAAGCCAGAAAATCCGTATTTGCATTTTATTATCTCGGTAAATAATTTCAAGAAAATGCTCAAGGACCAAAAACTCGAAGTGTATGATAAATTTTTTCATAAACAGTACAAACCGGCCGGTGACAGGCAACTTCCACCGTCCCCGCAAACCCCGATGAAGCCATGAGGTTCAGCGAATATTTTTTTAATAATCCTTACCGCAAAATTTTCAAATGGATCTGGATCACGGTTTTTTCAGGTATCGCCATTTTCGGAATATTTGTGATGACGGTGAGTTGGGGATGGTTTGGAGAATTGCCCCCGCTCGAAGAACTGGAAAATCCGAAAACGTATTTCGCTTCCGAAATTTATGCCGAGGACGGAGTGTTGCTCGGTAAATTTTATTTACAGAATCGCTCGAGTGCAGCATTTGATGAGATCAGCCCGAATGTATTCAACGCTTTGATCGCCACCGAAGACATACGTTTTTATGACCACCCCGGAATTGATTTTCGCAGCGCAGGTTCGATCGTTTTGTATGCGATGATCGGGAAGAAAAGAGGAGCGAGCACCATCACCCAGCAGTTGGCAAAAAATCTTTTCCCGAGAAAAAAGTTTGATAACGTACTCAATAAATTCACTACCAAACTGAAGGAATGGATCACCGCGGTGAGGATCGAGCAACGTTATACCAAAGAAGAGATCATCACGATGTACCTGAACACGGTGGAGTTTGGAGGAAATGCATTTGGTATTCGCTCGGCTGCAAAAACATTCTTCGGAAAAAAAACATCGGAGTTGAATGAGAATGAAGCCGCACTTTTGGTGGGAATGCTGAAAGGAATTACCAAGTTCAACCCGATACGCAACCCCGAAAGAGCATTAAGCCGCAGGAATACGGTACTGGAGCAAATGAACAAATACAAATTCATTTCCGATCAGAAATTTGATTCGCTTTTTAAAAACCAGATCACGCTTAATTACCACGAGGAAGATCACAACGAGGGACTGGCTCCGTATTTCCGTGAGTATTTAAGGATGGAATTGCTGCAGTGGTGCGAAGACAACAATTACAATTTGTACAAAGACGGATTGAAAATTTACACCACTCTCAATTCAAAACTTCAGAGTTATGCCGAGCAGGCAGTTGAGAAACATTTGAGTGAATGGCAGCGTAAATTCAATAACCACTGGAAAGGAAAAGAACCGTGGGGAAGATTTACTGAACTGATAACTGCGGGTGTTCATCGCAGCGACCGTTACCGGATGTTAAAACAACAGGGGTTGAGTGAAGAAGAAATCATGAAAGAATTCAACAAACCTGTTCGCATGAAAGTTTTTTCATATTCGCGTGGCGAGATCGATACGGTGATGACCCCGCTCGATTCGGTAAAGTATTACAAATATTTTTTGCAATGCGGTTTCATGAGCATGGATCCGCGGACCGGTTATATCAAAGCGTGGGTAGGAGGGATCAATCACAAATATTTTAAATATGATCACGTAAATATCAATTCGAAACGACAAGCAGGTTCTACGTTCAAACCATTTGTTTACACATTGGCCATGGATAATGGTTGGAGTCCGTGCTTTGTGGCGCCCAATCAACCCGTGCAGTTCGAAGGATACCCGGAATATGATCCGCAAAATGCAGATGCAAAAATGGATTATCAACCTGAGATGACCCTTTACAAAGGACTTTACATGTCGGTAAATCGTATCGTGATGTTTTTGATGAAACAACTTGGCGCAAATGCTCCGCAGTCAGTTATCGAGTTAGCCAAAAAAATGGGAATTAAGAGTTATCTTCCTCCGTATCCTTCCATCGCTCTTGGCACTGCTGATATTTCGGTTTACGAAATGGTTGGAGCTTTCTCAACTTTTGCGAACAAAGGTGTTTGGACCGAACCAACTTATATTGTACGAATTGTGGACAAGCATGGAAATATTCTGCACGAAGCATCACCAAAAACCACCGAAGCGATAAGTGAAAACACAGCTTACATCATGGAGAGAATGTTGGAGCGCGTTACAACGAACGGAACTGCAGCAAAAGTGAAATGGACGTATTTAATTCCTGGTGCTGTTGGCGGAAAAACCGGAACTACGCAAAACTACAGTGATGGCTGGTTTATGGGAATTACTCCGTCATTGGTGAGCGGGTGTTGGGTTGGTTGCGAAGACCGTGCAGTTCATTTTCGTTCAATGGATTTGGGTGCAGGTGGTGTGATGGCGATGCCGATATGGGCTTACTATATGCAGAAAGTCACGGCAGATCCATCAGTTTTTAAAGTCCAGGAAAAATTTGAGCCTCCCAAAACTCCATTGAGTGTGCAGATCGATTGC
Organism: Bacteroidia bacterium; assembly: GCA_044448845.1. GTDB lineage: Bacteria > Bacteroidota > Bacteroidia > UKL13-3 > UKL13-3 > CAIUEQ01. Next base: position 1,499 of record JBIOHI010000085.1, on the reverse strand, counting down.
GCAGAGTACGAGAAGGAAGATGTGAAGAAACTGAATATGATAGAAGAATGATAGTCAGTTCGAGTAGCTTTGGGCTGCAATGGAATGGAGCATATCGAGAACCGACAGCTGTTTAAATGGTTCTCGATACTCCCGCTATGGCGGGATACCCGAACTGACCGAATAAACAAAAACCATGAAAAAGAAAATAATTGTCATCGGTTGCGGAATGGTGGGTTCAGCCATTGCCATTGAACTGTCAAAAAAATATTCAGTCACTATTACCGACCGGAGTGATGCTGTTTTGAAAAAAGCAAAATCGAAATGTGAAGCGTTGGAGGTTTTACAACTTGATGTTACGGATAAAAAAAAGTTGACGGAAGTCGTTGGACATTTCGACCTCTTGATGCTGGCGGTTCCGGGCTTCCTCGGATACCAAACACTTAAAACAATCATTGAAGCGAAAAAAAATGTGGTTGACATTTCATTCTTTCCCGAGAATGCGCTCGAACTTGATTCGTTGGCAAAAGAGAATAAGGTAACCGCCATTGTCGATTGCGGAGTAGCTCCGGGATTGGATAACATGATCCTTGGTTATTGGAACGAAAAAATAAAGGTCATGGATTTCGAATGTTTGGTTGGTGGGCTACCAAAAAATCCTAAACCACCATTTAATTATAAAGCGCCCTTTTCACCCGTTGATGTGATCGAGGAATACACGCGGCCTGCGAGGTTTGTGGAAAACGGAAAATTGGTGACCAAGGAACCATTGACCGATCGGGTAATTCATGATTTCAAAAAAGCCGGCAAACTCGAATCGTTCAATTCGGATGGATTGCGTTCGCTTATTTTTTCTTTTCCAAATATTCCGAACATGAAAGAAAAAACTTTGCGTTACCCGGGACACGCTGAATCTGTTAGTGTTTTAAAAGACAGCGGTTTCTTCAACACTGAAAAAATGAATTTCGGAAATGAAAAAATTTCCCCGCTTGAATTCTCCAGTAAGATTTTATTCAACGAATGGAAACTCGTAGAGAATGAAGAAGAATTCACCATCATGCGGATTTCTGTTTCGGGAAAAAATGAAAAAAATGAAGAGGTGAAAATTGTTTATGAGATATTTGATGAATACAATTCTATCTCTCAAACTTCCTCGATGGCACGAACAACCGGCTACACTGCTTGCGCTGCTGCCAATTTGTTTTTAGACGGAACGTTTTCCGGGAAAGGAATTATTCCACCGGAAAAAATTGGTAAGGATGAAAAATGTTTTGAATATGTTTTGAATTATTTAAAAGGCCACGGAATTCAAATTGAAGTACGCTGATGCTAATTCGCAAACATTTTAAAAAGGTTCAGTTCTTTTTACATTTCACATAGATACATTTCAACGGAGGTTCGTTAGCCATGTGTTTTATCGGTTCGTCTATTTCCATAAAGTCGATAAGTCCAAAATTTTTAAATTCATTTTTAACCGATCCGCGATCATAAAAAAATACATTCAGTCCTTTCCTTACCTC
>JBIOHI010000084.1:0-8341 GCA_044448845.1 Bacteroidia bacterium | reverse complement strand
ACGTTACTTTAAGCGATTTTCCAACCACGCCGGGTTCATTTTCTCCTTTGAATAAAAGCCCGCGCTGCAGCAATGCGAGTTATAAACTCGATTTCCGGTTAAGCGATATTGTGGTTGCAGATTTTTTTATCGCCCCGCGAAACAGTTGCACCGACACGCTGATACATTTTACCAACAACAGTTATAACGGCAAGCACTATTACTGGTTTATCGATAATATTTTAAAAGACACTACTGCAAATTTTATCTTTGCATTTACAAAAAAAGGAATGCACGAAGTGAAACTGGTGGCGGTCGATTCCACCCGTTGCATCATCATCGACAGCCTCACGAAAACGCTGAACATAGCATCATCGAGTAAAAGCGATTTTAGCTTCAAACGCGATTCGTGTTCATTTACGATGGCGTTCACCAATAAAACAAATGTAGCGCACGGAGACACCATCCCTTACTTCTGGAGATTCGGGGATGGGGATACTTCTTCACAAATCAATCCCTCTCACAAATATTACAAGGGAGGAAATTATACCGTTACCCTGATCAGCAATCCAAACACCCTTTGCTCCGATTCGGTTCAAAAAACTTTTTACATGGACACGACCATATACATGCTCGAGGCTCGATTCACACCTGTTCCGGCGGTGTCGTGCATTCCGTCATCCGTTTTATTTCAAAATCAATCCATCAACGGAAAACTTTTTTTGTGGTATTATAACAATGTGTTTCGGGATACCACGAGGCAGTTTTCAGATTCATTCTTCACGGTGCAAAACATCACTGTGAAACTGGTGGTGAAAGATTCGATCAGTTGTAAAAAAACGGATTCGGTTTCAAAAACAATTCAAATATTCGCTTCTGCGAAAGCGGCATTTGCAATCATTCCCGACACTTGCGGAAAAACATTTTCCTTCATCAATCAATCCACCTCATATCACAATCTTCCCTACAAATTCATTTGGTATTTTGGCGATGGTGACACTTCCACTCAAAATAACCCGGTGCACAAATATTTTTCGAACGGGACGTTTAATGTGAAACTTGTTTGCAACCCGGGTATCAATTGTGCCGACAGCAACATCCAGTTAATTAATTACGACAGCAATTTCTATTTCATTTCCGCCGCTTTTACACCATCACCCTGGAACGGGTGTGCCCCGCAAAAAATCAATTGCACGAACAACACCGCCAACCACGGCCAAAGATTTTACTGGTATGAAAATAATAATTTGAAAGATACTTCATTTAATTTTTCTGATTCGCTTGTGATACCGAATTTATACCGCATTAAATTAGTTGCAATCGACAGTGCCACCTGCAACATCAGTGATTCGATCACTCAAAATGTGATGATTGATGTGTCGAGCAAAAGTGTGTTCGACTGGAGCCGCGATACCTGTTCTCCACTGGTGAACTTTTATAACAGGACCACCACTTTTAATAATCAACCGATATTGGTTTACATTTGGGATTTTGGAGACGGAACCACTTCAACCGACAAGGATCCTGCTCCGCACCAGTTCCCGAAGAACGGAACTTACGTGGTCACGTTGATTTCAGGTTCCTTTCCTTGTGCCGATACCTCATCGCAAACAATCATATACGACAGCCTCGCAAATGTCTTAAAAGCGGATTTCAGTTTCAGGGATTCTGTTTTGTGTGTTCCTCAATTCTTACAAACGAAAAATAATTCAACGGGTGGAAAATATTTTTACTGGTTTGTGAACAATAGTTTTACCGACACTTCCTTTCAGTTAAAATACCAGATCAAGACTGCGGGACTCATCAAAGTTCGATTGGTGGTGGTGGATTCTTCGCGTTGTAAAATAGCCGACACCACTGAAAAAACAGTTACTGCAGCAAATGCAGCCTTGCCTGATTTTGGTTATTCGAGAGACAGTTGTTCACTCGTGATTAATTTCATTAACAAGACCGGGATGAACGGGATTGCCTATCACTGGTCGTTCGGTGACGGAGATTCATCCATAGAGATCAATCCAAAACACACCTACACCAAAGGCGGTAATTATCAAATCTCTTTGATCGCGGAGGCAGGAACAACCTGTGCCGACACCATTACAAAAGAGTATAATTTTGAAGGTGATACTACCGATGAAGTAAAAATTCCGAATGTATTTACTCCCAACGGTGACGGTATGAATGATCTTTTCGAGATAAGGGGATTAACACAATGCGATCAGTTTCATATTATCATTTACAACCGATGGGGAACCAACTTTTTCGAGTCATCTGATCCGAATATTTCATGGGATGGAAATACGGAGAAAGGAATCGCCATGTCGGATGGAATTTATTTTTTCATCCTGGACATAAAAAGACATAACGGGAAAGAGATTCATGCGCATGGAATCGTCACTTTGATCCGGGGAAAACAGTGAGACTATTTTTCGATCCACAGCATTTCCCAACTGTGATCACCCAGTAATTTCACGGAGGCGACAAATTTTCGCGAGTGCCTCGAGTTGCCCCATTCTTCAGGGCTTACCAGCGAAAGCGAATAATGATCTTGCTTTTCATACAAATGATAAACCTGGTTCACTACCGGAACAAAACGAATTTCAGATTGGTAGATCTGTTCCGAAATCTTCAAACGCTGTTCAATTTCACGAACCTGTTGCATGATCACTTCCGCCTGTCTTTTGAGCATGGTAATTTCCTGGTTGGCATAATGATGCATGGCTTCTACCGCGTTGGCCTTTATCTGGTTGCGATCTTCCGGTTTGATCACCGGCGAACTGATGGTAAGCGGAATGGGTGAAAGGGAAGCTTCTCCTGTATAACTTTCAAATTCTTCGTTCGGGTTCATCTTTGCAAAAATAAAACAACGAAGATCAATTTGGTTTTCGTGTAAAGGGATTTTCATTTCAGGAATTAAAAATCCCGATGCAACCTTCTGCGTATTTTTACCCTCTAAAAAACTTAATACGCACTAATTGGTTATTTTTGTACGCGGTGAACTTAAAAGTTGAAATAGACGAAAATTCGGGATTTTGTTTCGGTGTGGTATATGCCATCGAAATGGCAGAAAGTATCCTGGACGAGCGAGGCAAGCTCTTTTGCCTCGGTGACATCGTACACAATGACGAAGAAGTGGCGCGCCTCAATGCCAAAGGGCTGAAAATTATCGGCCACGAGGAATTTGCCAAATTACACGATGAACAGGTATTATTCCGGGCTCATGGCGAGCCGCCAGAGACCTATAAGCTCGCTTTGCAAAATAATATTGAACTGATCGATGCGAGTTGCCCGGTGGTTTTAAAACTGCAAAACCGGATACGTGATGCTTACAACGAGGAAGAAAAGATAGTCATCTATGGAAAGCACGGCCATGCCGAAGTGGTAGGATTAGAAGGTCAAACCAACGGGGAAGCCATTGTAGTTGAAAACTTCGAAGAACTCGATCATATTGATCTGCCCAAAAAAGTTCAGCTCTTCAGCCAGACCACCAAGAGTGCAAAGAATTTGTATGCACTGCGAAACCTGATTGAAAGCAAAGGAACCGAAGTGGATTTTAATGATACACTTTGTCGCCAGGTTTCAAACCGGGACGTCCATCTCAAAATATTTTCGAAACGGTTCGACAAGATCATTTTTGTTTCCGGAAAAAAATCATCCAACGGAAAAGTGCTGTTTGATATATGTAAAGAAGAAAATCCACATACCTATTTTGTGAGTTCGAAGAACGAGATCCAAAAAGAATGGTTCAGTGAAAATGATTCGGTGGGAATTTGCGGTGCAACATCTACACCCCAATGGCAGATGGATGATGTGAAAAAATTAATCTTATCTTATAATTTGATCCAATGAAAAAACTCCTGATCTTTATTTTTTCTTCGGCCGTGGCCGGAATGACCTTTTTCGGTTTCATTACAAGAAATGAAAAAACAGCGGCCCCGCTTGGAAAATCATTCTATGACCTGAGCATAAAATCGCTGGATGGAAAAAGCACCATCAAACTCAGCAACTTCAAAGGAAAAAAAGTGTTATGCGTGAATACTGCTTCGCAGTGCGGCTTTACCTACCAATATGAAAAACTGGAAAAACTCTACGAAAAGTACAAAGGCAAACTGGTGGTCATTGGTTTTCCCTGCAACCAGTTTGGCGAGCAGGAACCGTGGGAAGCCGATCATATTGAAATGTTTTGCAAAGGCCGTTATTCGGTTACTTTTCCACTCACCGAAAAAATTAATGTAAAAGGCGACAGTGCGCATTTGGTTTACCAATGGCTTACTCAAAAGAAAAATAACCATGAAAAAGATGTGAATATCCGCTGGAACTTCGGTAAGTTTTTAATTAGTGAAAAAGGAAAATTCATCGAATACTTCCCTTCCAAAGTGGAACCTGATGACCCGGCTTTGATCGCGTTGATCGAGAAATAGAATTATTTCACCACCACCACTTTCTTCACTACCTGTTCTCCTACGGTTCCATTCAGTTGAAGGAAATAAATTCCGTTTGAGATCCCAGAAGTGTTTAGTTCACCCGATGAAATTTCTTCAGCAGAAAAAGTTTTTATGATCTTTCCTTCTAGTGAAAATAGTTTTCCATTTGTCAGATAGATTTTTTCGGAGCGGAAGAAAATCTTATCAGATGCAGGTTGCGGATAAAGGGTTATCAATGAAGAAATATTTTCCTTTTCTTCAACAGCAACCTGGGCACCCACGCTGAAATTGAAATTCAAAAAATTACCGAAATCGGGATTGAAAGATTTGAGGATCGGTTGCGGCAACGTTAAAGGGGCTTTCAAAAACCTCACCGATCCGCTTCCCTGTGCAGGATTGTTCCAAAACGAAAGTCCGTCACCGGAACTGTCGATGAAATTGAAACTGTAATTCCCGAATCCAAGTTGGAATGTATCGCGGTAAAGAGTGTTGGCTGCCGGATAAGTTTTATAAAAAAGAATTTGTCCGGAAGAATTGGAAATAATATATGAATTATCTCCCGGGTAATTGTTGGTTCTGGATTCGATGACAAAAAGCATGGGCAACGTCATCGGCATATCAATGGAAGATGTGAGAGAATTGTTGAACGGATTTTCATCTGCCTGGTTATTAACTTTATCTAACCAAACCGTAAAAGTCAGTGCTCCCGAAGGATTTGACCAGATCATATTCGGCAAAGTGAAGGTGTCTTTTTCATCAAATTTTAAATTTCCTGCCCAGTTAAAAGTTTGTACAGTTCCATTTCCGACCTGGTATTTTATGATAGCCGAAGTGATATTTTGTATTCCAAAATTACGAATGATAATTTTTGCGTTGTCACAAATCGGATTAGTTCGGTTGTAAATAAAGTCTTTTGTTGGAGCAAGAATGGTTTCGATTCCACCATCAACATTATAAGAATTATTTTTATAATAAATCAATTGTGTTCCAAAAGCATATCCACCGCTTCCTTTTCCAAAATTTGAATAAGGATCCATATTAACAGCAATTGTATTTGAGCCTGAATTCACACTTGATAAATTATATTGGTACGGATTCACGATCATTCCAGGACACCAGTTGGCGCGGTTGTAGATCCATGTTCCTCCCTGGTTAATTATCGGATTTGAACCGCAATCATCTTTCCAAACATAATTTTGAGCGATTTGATTTCCGTTTAGTTTCACATAGTACTGACTTGGATAAAACTCACAACAACCAAAGGTATCGGAGCCATGGCCCGTGATGGTCATGCGTAATTTTACGGAAGAAGTTGTTGCATCTTTTATAAAATTATAGGGAGTGAGGTGGTGTTCAATGGAATCATTTTTATTACCGTAGGCAAAATATCCGTTCCAGGTATTTTCGACCTTATAAGCTTCGCGTGCCGGTGTTCCTTCTATCATGAAAAATTCAATAGTGCCTGTAAATCCCCATGAGTAACCCGAATAATTAAAACGGATCTGTGCTGAATCATACAACATACTGGCATAATCCGTTACATCATACCAGTATTGATAATTAAAGGGTCTTGGTAAGGTTCCTGATTTTGCATAAGGCGTGATCATCCTACCCATTTCGTAATCAATTATTTTATCAAATACCGAATAATAATTGGTATAAACTGCGTAGATAGTTTGTTTCACGGCAACAAAAATTGAATCAATCTTTTTGCCGGTGGTATCATAATAATATTTGTAATACTGAACCGGAAATACTTTGATGGTATCGATGACAACCTGCGGCTGCTGCTGACTTACAAAGAGGAAACGAATGATGGTAAGTCGCGTGGATGGAACCGAATCCGTTTTTTTTGTTGTGGAATTATAACTCGTGCTCCAGGTAGTATCGGTCGAATAGCTGAAGGAATCTTTCACCGAACCGTTCACCGTGAAGGTGGTTGCCTTTTTTAGTGTCGAATCTTTAATGTGTGTATTCTGGCGGACATAAATCGTGTTGGTGTAATCCCATTCGCACTGCCCTCCCGATTCGCAACCCACGGTGTATTTCATCAGGATGCGCTGGAATTTTTTGGTGGCAGGTGGAAACACTCCCCACTGGTCGAAATTCCCGTAATGATTCCATGAAACGGTATTGAAAACCATCACGTGTGTGGTGTCTCCGTTTGCCGCATCAAGGTTTTGAGCGATCAGAAACAGTAAAGTAATGGATAAAAAATACTTTTTCATAATTCAAATAAGAAGCCGCAAAGTAATTGAAAATATTATTTACCGCAATTTGAAAATCAATGGTCAAAAGAACTAAATTGCGCCACTTTCGGAGAGGTGCAGGAGTGGCTGAACTGGCACGCCTGGAAAGCGTGTTGACTGTTAAAGGTCACGAGGGTTCGAATCCCTCTCTCTCCGCAGGTATGTCGTTTTACGTCTATATTCTAAAGAATGAATCTCACTGAACGTATTATTATGGGTCGTGTGAAAATTTGGATAAACGAATAACGGAACATAATTCCGGCAAAGTGAGGTATTCAAAAGGACGAAGGCCATGGAAGTTACATTATTCGGATACGTTTGAAACAAGAAGTGATGCGGTTAAAAGGGAGATGTTTTTCAAAACCGTTGAGGGATATAACTATTTGAAGAGGAAAGGTATAGCCTAAAGGTTCTCCCAAAGGGACTCCTTAGGAGGAATCCCTCTCTCTCCGCGAACCCGAATCCTTAACGGATTAAAAAATTTCATTTACATTTGCACCTCATTTTATGCAGATAGAATTATTAAAATCGAAAATTCACCGAGCCAAGCTTACTCAAACCGAGTTGCACTATGTCGGTAGCATCACCATTGACGAAGCGTTGATGGAAGCGGCCAATATCATCGAGAATGAAAAAGTACAGGTTGTGAACCTGAATAATGGAGAACGGATCGAAACTTACGTGATCAGGGGCGAACGCAATTCCGGAATGATCTGCCTCAACGGGCCTGCGGCACGCAAGGGTTACGTGGGCGACCCGCTCATCATTATTTCCTATTGCTCCATGCCGTTTGAAGAAGCAAAAAAATACAAACCGGTTTCTGTTTACCCCGATCAGAATAACCGCCTGACCACTTGAGCAAACAACTGAAATCGTTCATTCAGTATTCGGTCATTACGCTGATTGGCGTTTTCTTTTTATATTTTGTTTTCAAAGGAGTTGAGTGGAAAGACCTGGTAGAAAAATTCAGGGAGGCGAATTATTACTGGATTGCAGTAGGAATGCTGGTTTCCCTTTTCAGTCATTATTTGAGAGGTTACCGTGCGGTGATGCTGTATGAGGCATTGAATTATAAAGTGCCGGTAAGAAACAGTTTCTATGCTGTGATGATCGGTTACATGATGAATTACATCATTCCCCGTGCCGGTGAGGTTTCACGTTGTGCGGCTTTGGTAAAAACGGATGACATCCCGGTTGAAAAATCACTCGGAACAGTAGTAACCGAGCGTGTTTTCGACATGGTGATCCTCCTCCTGATCCTTGCCATGGTATTTTTTATGCAATTCGATTTGCTCACTAATTATATTCAGAAATCATTCAACACCTCAGGTCAGACAACCTCTTCCGGATTAAATCTTAAATTGATCTTTGGAATCATCTCCTTGACTTTTGTCGTGGTATTTTTTCTCATCCGAAAAAAATTGGCGGCTAATCCCTTATTTAAAAAATTCATGGATCTGCTCAAAGGTTTTGGTGAAGGGTTGATGAGCATTCGCAATATTAAAAATCCGGTGAAATTTATTTTTCTTTCCATTGCCATCTGGTTTTGCTATGTGATGATGATGTATTTCTGTTTGTTCGCGACCAAAGCAACCGAACATCTCGGTTTCATGGAATGCCTCACTGTTTTTGTCATCGGTGCGATCGGTATCGTGATTCCTGCACCCGGAGCCGGAGCCGGTACTTATCATT
>JBIOHI010000083.1:0-8379 GCA_044448845.1 Bacteroidia bacterium | reverse complement strand
TCATCATGAACATCATCAACCGGCTTTCGGTTAATGACGATGAGAACCGCGTGGCACTGTTCATTGATGAGGTGGCAACGATTGATAAACAGAATCGCCCGGAACTCGTGCGTTTCTGCCGCGAGCATCATTTCATACCGATCTTTGCCGCACCTGATGCGGTACCCGGTTTCGGAAAATATTATTTCATTTACCCATCGGTTGGCAAGATTAACATCAGCGAGAAGGTAAATGCCATTTATGGCGAACGTTCCACCGAAGTTGTACCCATTCATAATTAACTGGCAACATGAGAGCTGAACCGAAAACCATTTTATATTTCCTTTACAATTATTATGAACCGATCAGGCAACTTTTCGAGATCCAGGGTAAAGAAGGATTTATAAAAAAAGAAAAACTGGAAACGATCTTCACCGACAATGATGTCGAGATCTTTCAGCAACTACACGAATACAAGATCCTGAAAAAAGTGGGCGAAGATTATGAGATCCGCGGTGTGTATTTCAATTTCCTCGAATTCATCATGAATGAATTCCGCCCGCTCCTCCCCGAAACCATTGAGAAATTCAGGTTCTCCATCAATTCATTGTTCAAAAAGATCAGGGAAGGAATTGGAAAAGACCGGATGATTCTTGGGCAAAGGATCAGTGATCTGTACAATGAGATAAGAGAATTTGCTGAGGCAGTCGAAAAAAATACCATCCGCCTGTTAGCGGAAACGCGTGAACTGAAATCGAATGTCGACAAGATCGATTATCGTGAAAAAGTACGCAAGGCTTCTTTCTGGATCGATTATTATATTGCCCCGCTCAATAATATTTTGGATGTTACCAAGGATGATTCGATCACCTGGAAATTATTCGAGATCTCCAATTACGTGAATGTGCGCAGGCTCAATTTTGATGATGAGATCGTGCGCACGCAGTTCGAGAAATTGTATTCCTTCCTGGTGCAAACGAATGACGACCTGTTGAAGCAATCAAAAATTCTCACGAATGAACTGATTCCCCTCATCGAACGCATCCGTTCGGAAAGCATCATTCTCACCGGTTTCATCGAATTCATGAAAGCCCCGCACAAAGCGCCATTACCAAAGGTATTGAAGCTCTACCGGAATTTCCCGTACAGCAACGACATGTATTTTAATGCCAAGGAATACGTGGAACAATTCACCGGAACCGAATCCATCATCATTGATGACAGTGCGGTTGATAATGAAAAATGGGTATTCAGTAAAGAACAATACCGCAATGAAATGTTGCGTTCGCTGCCGATGGATAATTTCTTTGAATGGGCAGGAAAGAACCTGAAAGGCGAATACAAGAAGATAGAGACGGATAAATTCTTTTCACTCACTTCTCTCCTTTTTGAAGAAGGAATTGCGCTCGAGATCGATATCAAAAAAGACCGGCAGGTCATCAAAACTTCACAAATGAATTTACGCGTACCAAAAATAAAAATCACACGATATGGAATTTCCTAGATACCACAAAGAAATAGTAAGCGACATGCTGGACGGAAAATTTATCCTCGCCAGCGATCCTAAATTCGTTGAACTGAAGAACAACGAAGAATTTTATACTTCTTTCTTCAAAGAAAGTTTTGATTTTGCACTGGAGATGAAATCCGATTACGCTTTCATTCTTTCTTACGAAACGAATGAGCAATTGTCACGGGATATCTGCATTTTCTTCGGAGTGCTTTGTTACGAGATGGACAAGGAAGGAAAGAACTTCATGGAAGAATTGCAGTATGCCGAATTTGAAATGGATAAAGTAGACGAATATTTCGACAACTCCGCGTACATTGATCTGATCCAGGACAACAAGCAGCTTCACGATTCGGAATCCCGGAGAATGTTTCTGAATGTAATGAGCCGGAGAAATATCATCGAAAAAATTTCGGATAAGAAATTCACCTTCACGCAGGCATACAAGGTATTCGTTGATTTTGCCATGGATTTTGCAAAAGGACGTCTCACCGCTGCTGCAGAAACAGAAATCGAATAACCCTCCGGTACTAAAAATTTCTTTTGAAAGGAATTCTTGCAATTCCGTTTTAAAGTTTTATTTTAGTTTCCTAAAAAACTAAAATGATAAAAAAACACCTATTGTCTTTTGGATTTGTTGCCATCGCATCCACCATTTTTTCGCAACCCATTCTGACATCAAGCACTTTGATTAATTCCGGCGCAAACCTGATCATGAAAACTGCATTGGTGCAATCAGTCATAGATACTACCATCCAGGGTGCCAACAAAACATGGGATTTCAGCGGCCTTCAGCCTGATAATTCCAAGAGCGACATGTCATTCACGTACATGAATCAAGCTTCAACTCCGTATGCTTCAAATTTTCCGGGTGCAAATTATTGTTATAAGGAAGTAAACGGAACCGATATCTACTACAATTATTTCAATCTGTCTTCAACCAAATGCGACCGGCTTGGAAGTTATTATGTGACAGGTTCAACACTCGATACTTATTCCGACCCGCAAACGGAATTAGTTTTTCCCCTGACCATGGGAACGAAAAACCTCGATACTTGGGCAAGTTCGGCATCAACTTTCGGGGGCACTTACTCCCTTGAATGTGTTGGATATGGCACTTTAAAATTACCCGGTACCACCTATTACAATGTGTTGATGGTTCGGGTAATCCAATATGAACTTACTCACATACCGATTTATTTCTGGTATGCATCAAACGGAGGTGTGTTGCTGGAAGATTTTATTGGCGATGGGCTCTTTTTTCCCAAAATGACATTATACACCAGCTCGTTCTCAACCGGCATCAAACCGGTATCTAATTCGTTTGAAATTTCTCTTGGAAATCCTGTACAACAAAACCTCGAGATTGCAGTTAACGTGAATCAATCCATGCGAATAGCATATCAGGTTTTGAATACTTTGGGTGAATCAACAAAGTCGGGACAACTTGAACTTCCCCCCGGAACCGGATCGGTTCAAAGTATTGATGTTTCAAGTCTGAAGCCCGGTATCTACTTTTTTTCTTTTCATTCGGAGGATAATCATGAGGCAAAGATTATTAAATTCGTAAAATATTAATTTTACCAGGTGAAGTTCAGAACAACCTTAACGCAGGTGAGGAAAACGGAAAGATTATTATTTTTTAATTCCGCCATATATTTTTTTCGTTTCAGGCAGGTTTTGGTTAAGTGATCCGTATGAAAAAAACTGTTTTATATCTTTCGTTTTACCTTTTTTTCAGTTTATCTCTTTCCGCCCAGTCAAAGAATAAACAGCGTTTTACCAAAGAAAAAATTGAAATGGACAGCCTGGGCATTCCTTTTAACGGAATGCAATGTTATTTTCCCATTTCGATGTTCGTCACCACAGGTGGGCGAAATTTAAAGCTCAGTCAATACCTCAACCGCTGGTATTCCGGAATGTTGTTTTCCATGAAAGAACCGATACTATATCAAACTGTATCAAAAAAAGAGGTATACCGTTTTACCTGGCTCCGGAGATTTCGAAATCCCGTTGCGGTGAGGATCGAAAAGGATAAGGATAAAATCTATTTATATGTGAAAACGACTGATGGGGCTGGAGGTTCCTATCCCGGCAAACTCATAAAGAATGAAGTGAAGGAATTGGATTCAGAACAATGGAATTCATTTATGGAAAAACTTTCACGGTTTAATTTCTGGAAGCAGCCGGTGGAGGAAGTGAAAGAACTGGACGGGGAGAACTCAGAATGGATACTGGAAGGAAGCACTTTTTTTTCCTATCATTTTGTGACCCGAACTTCTCCTCTTCAGATTAATCAAAAATCGTTCAGGGAGTGCTGCCTTTTCCTTCTGACACTGGCAGGAATTGAGAATTCGGATGTCAAAAAATAATTTTTAATTTCAGTTATTTTTACTTTTTTTACAATTTGTAAATAACCCTGAAATTTACCAAATTTAATTCAATGATTGATTTAATTTACCGGTTGAGTAAAAATATTCACGATTTATTGAGTCCACAAAAAATCGGTGTGGTGCTATTTCTGTTGCAGACAATGCCCGCATTTGGGCAGGATTCCTCCTGTTTTCAAAAAGCGAAATACAATTTCGAAATATCCGGTGAATATTATTTCCCGGCCAGCTATATGCGAAATGTAAAATCTGATTTTATTTCGGTGCTGATCGGAAAAAACATCCACAGCAATACCGGGGCGCATTATTCCATCAATGCAGGTTTTTTTTCCATTGCTGCCCAGGGAAGCACATTAGAAACAGACTTATCGAATAAGGAATATACTTTTTTAACATCGGTGAAGGGAATGGGACCCATGGTACTGGGAAGAGTGGAACTTGTTGAATCCAATAAATTTTATTTCACCGGAGATTTTTCAACCGGGATGGCCTTTTTTGATAACAAGTTTCCTCCACAGGCTGATTATTACGATTGGGTATTAAAACTCGGACTTGGTTTGGGTTACCACTTCAACAAACATTTTTCCGCTTTGCTGTCTGCACGTTTCATGCACCTATCAAATGGCAAAGGTTTCGGCCCGCAAAATCCAACGTATGAGGGTTACGGATATTCATTTGCATTGGTAAAACATTTTTGATCGCATCCAGAAAATTATTCCTGGTGTTACGTTAAAATCATTTTAATTTTTCTTGACCCGTTCCGGTTCATTCCACGCCCTGAAACGCCAGGTGATTCCGGTATTAAAATAAAATATCGGGGTTCCGGCTCCCGATGTTCTTTTGTTGGTATTATCATCCAAAACATTATACGGGATGGCAAAATGCGGGGTAAAATAGAAATCAAAATTTCGAAGCGTGTAGGTGATTTCTATATCGGGATCAATGGCGAGTAGTCCGTAAAAGGTACTCCCAACAGCAACTTCTTTAACCTGAGCCGGAGGTGTTTTGGAGTTTTTCTTTTTATTATTACTGTTTACCTGCTTGGCGGCATTCAGTTTTTTTATCAGGATAAAATTATCAGAACCATAATCCACATTCAATTGCGGATCAATAATGAATTTATAGGATCCGAGAAAATGATAAAAAATAAATTCTTTATCTGCGGTCACGATGAACATGGAAGCTCTCTTCTCAATGGCAGGCGATTGATTGGATCCGCCAAATGCAAAATCAAATTCGGCATTCAACCCGAAATAATCAAAATCATAATTTCCGCTTACCAAAATGGTTTTAGTTAAGAGTTGAGCAGTTATCGGATCGCCATAATTGATCTGCGAATAAGTGAAAGAGGCGTCATAACTAAAATTCTCACCCAGGGTATTTTTATAAGAAAGCCCCATATCCCACGATGGAATGGTGACCGTCATATTCGGATCTTCGGGAAACTGATACATTGACCAACTCAAACTGAAACCGGAAGCATGTTTGAACGTGATCGAGGAAGCGATCAACCCTCCCACCAGGTTAGTAATTTGCCGCCCGTTGAAAACATTGAGATTTGCAAAATTATTATCGAATTCAAAATGCGAGGAACGGTTCACGCGATGAAGTAAATGGTTGATCTTATGTTCTTCCTGGTCCAGCAACGAATCAATGATATCTTTATTCGCACCAGTTAGGGAATCCTTCCAGTCACTGTAAGACTGTTTCTGCTCTTCTGTTTTCAATGAATCCGGCAATGGTTTTAACTTTAACGTTTTATTAACTCTTTTATAAAAACTGATCCGGTGACTTTCATCGTAATGGTAAGATGGCAGGTACAATTCTCCCTGGCTTTGCGCGTGGATTTGAAAACAAATGCGCAAAAAGAAAAAGGTAAAAAACAGGGTTCCTGTAATTCGTAATTTTTTATTTGACATGGGTAACCAATCTTTCCAATCAAATTTAAAAAAATAATTTTTCGGGTTAAGATAATTTTTAAACAACATGTTGGCATTTTTGTCTTCGAATGGTTTTGAGGATTTCTTTCTCGCCTGGACCTATTCTTTCGGTAGCCGTGGCAAAGGCAGAAGAAGAAAGCCGGGCGCAGTTTTTCGAAAGAAAGGCCGAATGCTCTTTTGGAAACTTTGTTCCCATCTCCCGCAACATCCACCCGATCCCTTTTTCTACAAAATAATCTTCATCACCGATCAGTGAATTCACAAACCGAATAGATTTTTGGAACGGGATCACGTCCGACTTCCGGTAATAAATCGCCATGGTTACTACCGACTGCCTCCGTTCCCACACATTGCGCGAAGAATTCCATTTCTCTAGTTGATCATAGACAAAACCATTTTTCAACAGCAAATTTGCAAAAACTGAAGAGAGTGTATCGGAATGCGCCCAGTTGTCAATTTTCCTTGTCCAGGTTTTTGTTACTTTCCAAAATTCTTCCATTGGGATTTTTTTCTGATATTTTAAAATAAATAAACCTGCCTGCGAAAGGGCTTCAAATAAATTGCTTTCGTTCCAAACGGAGGTCCATATTTTTAATTGTTTATTCAGCGGAAGGTTCGAAAATGAAAATCCTTTTCTGAAGATTTCTTTTTGCGTTGCCGAGCGGATGCCCAGCAACTCATAGCCGGTTCCCATATATGACTGCAGGTCGGCATACGCATAAAGTTTTTCTTCGGGGGCAAACTGTCGGAGTTTTTCCTCCACTTCGATGAGATATTTATTCATGCTTTCGATTTTAACAGCTCGAGTGCTTTTTCAATTCTCTTTCGAATGGTGGCTTCCTGCTTTGCCGAAGTGATCCCAACGATCATTTCCTTTCGCGCAGTGAAACTTTGTTTTTCAAAAATTCCCAGCAGTTTACTTTTAACCAGTATCTTTTTAAACTTAGTTGGAATGGCTGTTTTTTTCAGGTCTTTCCGTTCACCTTTTGAATTAACTGCTACAGATTCTTTCACATAACGAATGATCGCTTTGTCATTCACCTGCTTCACATCTGTAAATTTTATGGTGCGGTTGTGGCTGTTTGATTCGCCATAATTAAATAATTTCAACGGATCCTTCATGGATGAACCATTAAAAAAAACCATCGAGGTATGTCCCTTGAATCCCCAGATGCCGCAAACCATTCCGTCTTTATAGAAATTTGGTCCCCACTTCCAGTCTTCAATTATTTTCGGCTCGGCTTTGTGGATGAGTTCACGTAATTTTTTAAGGATGGGTTTTGCAAGAGGTGGTGCATTTTCAATTGCATCCGAAATTAATTCAGGTGCGTTTTCAACGTGTTTTATTTTTGCCATAAATTAAATGTCTGAGCAAATTTAAGAATTCCTGGTAACCCATTCCACCTATTTTCTTAAAGATAACTTAATGATTATTTGTCATTCTGGTAAGCTAATTCCATTTCCTTTGTTCCGTCTTAGACTATATCATTCATTAACCTTAAAAAAAAAATCAAA
This sequence comes from Bacteroidia bacterium, assembly GCA_044448845.1. Lineage (GTDB taxonomy): Bacteria > Bacteroidota > Bacteroidia > UKL13-3 > UKL13-3 > CAIUEQ01. The sequence continues at coordinate 1,045 of JBIOHI010000083.1, read as the reverse complement.
TCATGAACAAAGATGTCAATCACGTAAACTGGTTCGAAATACCGGCAACAAACATTTCGAGAGCAAAAAATTTCTACGAACAGGTTTTCAATGTTCAAATGGAAGAACAGGAAATGATGGGAATGAAAATGGCTTTTTTCCCGGCCGAACCCGGTAACGGAAAGGCAAATGGAGGACTTGTTCAAAGCGAAAATCATACACCAAGCCAGGAAGGTTCTGTTGTTTATCTCAACGGAAACCCGGATCTGCAACATCCGTTGGACCGGGTGGAATCAGCAGGAGGCAAAATACTGATGCCGAAAACCAAGATCAGCGATGAAGTTGGTCACATGGCTTTCTTTGAAGACAGCGAAGGCAACCGCGTTGCGCTTCATTCAAACAATTGATTACAAATTTTTACTCAAAGAATTCCGTTTGACTCCAGGCGGAATTTTTTTTGTCTTTATGAGACGGTGGAAGACAAAATTTCAATTCGATCATAATTTCTCTTAAAAACTTAATTTGCGGGTTTATTAATCCAAAATAAATTGAGCGAAGTAATTTCTTTTGATGTCATCATTCTTGGTGCCGGTCCCGCGGGAAGCACTGCTGTACTTGCTTTAAAAAACTCCAACCTTAAAGTGGCGGTGATCGAAAAGGAAATTTTTCCGCGTGATAAGATTTGCGGGGATGCTGTTAGTTCGGTTGTTAAAAGAGTACTCAGGCAAATCGATCCTGAACTGGAAACGCAACTCGAACAACTCGAAGAAAAAGTTTACATCTCCAAAGCAAAATTATTCAGTCCTGAATTTCGTTCCCTCGAATTTCATTTTTCGAGAAAAGGACATTGCATCAAACGAATGATTTTTGACAACTGGCTTTTTGAAAAAGCAAAACAAAACAAGAATGTGGAATTTTTTCAGGGAGTAAACGTATCAGGCGTTTTGGTTAATAATGATTTTGTGGAAGTAATAACTGCTGATGAAAAAGTTTTTCAATTCTTTTTGCTGCCAGCTATATATAAAATAGGCAATCGTGATAAAGCCCAAAATAAGCACTGTATAAT
>JBIOHI010000082.1:0-8385 GCA_044448845.1 Bacteroidia bacterium | reverse complement strand
GTAAATTTATTTGGTAAGAACCTTGAACAACGAGCCAAAGAACTGATCAAACTCGCTCACCCTTCGCACCGCGAAGAACTGGAAAAAGCTTTCCATAAGCGTTTTAAAAAATAAATTAAACGGTCTGACGCGACTTGTCCGACTATTTCTTTCAGGCGGAAATGTGTCTTACCGTTATTCATAAAAACTTAAAATTTTCTTAATAATTCCTCTTCATATAAATATATGACGGCTGTCATACTTTTAACCGTCTCATCTTTGAATATTCGTGTCTCTAATTAACCAGATGAAAAAAATCTATTTTATCATTTTAGTTCTATTTTTGGCGACTTCATGTACCAGGAACAATACGGATAACCCGCAACCAACCGTCAACACAGGTAATTTGGTCATCCAGGCAGGATATCGATTCGATAATTCATCACCCATTTTATTTGACAGCATTATGTACACTAATGCTGCAAACTTTAAAATGAGTATTTCCCGGATGCAGTATTACCTTTCCGGTTTTGTGTTTTACAAATCGGATGGAAGTACTTTTAATGCAAACCAGGTTGCCTATTTTGATGCGAAGGATTCTAATTTCAGCAGCGTAAAAATTGGTAATATTCCTTTTGGTGATTATACCGGCTTGTCATTTTATCTTGGGGTGGATCCGGCAAATAATATCTCCAACAAACTTCCTACGACCGCTGAGAACATCAACATGGCATGGCCCGATCTGATGGGGGGCGGTTATCATTTTATAAGATTAGAAGGTAATTATATTGACACAACAACAGTTTACGGATTTGCATTGCATGTCGGCAAAAATGCAAACCTTGTAACCATCCCAAAACTGATCAAGTCATTTTCAATCGGGACCACCGATGCAACAATTCAATTAAAAATGAATATCAGCGAGTGGTTCAAGAATCCTGCTATTTATGATTTTGACAAAGACGGAAATTTCAGCATGGGCGATTCGCTTGCCATGCGTAAACTCATGTTGAATGGAACCGATGTTTTTAATTGATAAAAAAATGAGAAAAGATATTTTATATATAATTGTTTTTGTTTTCGTACTTGTCGGTTCTTGCAAAAAGGATGTTACAACAACCAACAATCAAAATCCAAACACTTCGGGCGATACTCTTTTAAATCCTTATGTTTTTAATATTCCCCGGTTTGGCCCTCCCTATATTTATGCACCCAATCCAATGACCAATGAAGGTGTCGATCTTGGAAGGCATTTGTTTTTTGACCCGATCATTTCCTCGAACGGAAGAACCTGTTCAACGTGTCATCCGCAGTCAACTTCTTTCACAACTACTTATACCGCACAAGGTCTTAACCCTGTAGATTACCAGGATTTCGGAACTCCCCCGATTCTTTGTAACGAAGCCTGGAAAAAAACCTACGGATGGAATGGTGTGTTCACCGATATGGACCACATTGCGATCGTTGACCTGGATGCCGTTAATTTTCCGCAGTTCTTAAAACCCAACATTGATTCAGTGACAGCGAAGATCAAAGCGAACCCTTATTATTCCTACATGTTTAGGAGAGTTTTCAAAGGGCGGGATATTTATAACAAACCCGATACTTTGAAAGAATGTATTTCTTTTGCACTTGCCCAATATGTGAGAACCATTGTGATGTACCAGTCAAAATTTGACAAGTACATGAATGGCCTGGTTCAATTAACGCCTTCAGAATATAACGGCTACCAGATTTTCTTCACCGAAAGAGGAGACTGTTTTCATTGCCACGGCAGTTACCCTTTGATGACGGATAACGGATTTCATAACAACGGAATTGATTCTGTTTTCACGGGACCATCGAATTCAGGGCGATACACGGTAACCTTTCTTGAAAAAGACATGGGAGTATTTCAATCGCCCACTTTGCGAAACATTGAGCTCACTGCGCCTTATATGCATGACGGCAGATTTGCTACCCTGGAGGAAGTAATCGAACATTATAATTCAGGAGTGACAAAAACTCCAACCATTGATCCGTTATTTACACTGCCTCAAAAAGCAATGGGTTTGCAATTGAGTACACAGGAGAAAAGAGATTTAAAAGCATTTTTACTGACCTTGACCGACACAACCGTTTTGTATAATCCGGCATTCTCAAAACCAAAATAACCCGCATTCGTTTATACTTTTAATGATATCCAATAATTTATTTTATCAAAAATACACTTCCATGACCGGTGGTGTGAGTGAAGATCATTTCAAAAATATTTCCAGGATAATTGAAGAGATTCGCCAACTGAAAAAAGAAAAAAACGCTGTGATCTTATCGCATTATTACATGCCGCCTGAATTACAGATCAAAACAGAAGATGGCGGAGTGGCTGATTTCACAGGTGATTCGCTTGGATTAAGTATTGCCGGAACAGAAACCGGTGCAAAACACATTATTTTTTGCGGGGTGAAGTTCATGGCCGAAACCGCGCATATTCTCAATCCTGAAAAAAACGTTTTACTTCCCGATCAAAATGCCGGGTGTTCACTTGCAGAAAGTATTACCGGTGAAGATGTAAAGCAATTGCGTAAAAAACATCCGGGTGTTCCGGTCATCGCATACATTAACACTTATGCGGAGACTAAAGCCGAATGTGATGTGTGTTGCACTTCGCGCAATGCGGTGAAAATTGCACAATCGTTTCCGTCAAAAGAACTGATCTTTATACCTGATCAATTCATGGGACAGAATCTTGAAAAAAAATTCAGTGAGGAAACAGATAAAAAATTAATTCTCTGGAACGGATCGTGCGAAGTGCACGAGCAATTCCGGAACAATTTGGAAATGATGGCGCTTGATAATCCCGAAGCGGAAATATTACTTCACTGGGAAGTCCCGAAATCAACGGTGGATGCTACTTTGAAGAATCGCAAAGGAATCGTCGGAAGCACATCAGATATTTTAAGTTACGTAGGAAGCAGTTCTTCGAAACAATTTATTCTCGGATCGGAATGTGATCTTGGAGCTACTTTGAAAGGACTTTATCCGGAAAAAAGTTTTATCACTCCCTGCATTATGTGCCGGCACATGAAACAAATAACTCTTCAGAAAACACTCGATGCATTAAAGAGTATCGGAACTGAAAAAGAATCCTCCTATAAAATTGTTGTTCCGGAAGACATCCGGAAAAGAGCTTACCTTCCTATCCGGAGAATGATCGATTTAAGTTAAACTGAATTTTATTTTATCTTTGACCGGTTTTAATGCGGCTGCATTTGTATTTTCATGAAAAAAATCGAAACGGATATTCTTGTCCTCGGAAGCGGCATTGCCGGTTTAAGTTTTGCCATTAAAGCTGCTTCCATTGCAAAGATCGCGGTGGTAACAAAAGCAGCATGTTCCGAAACCAACACCCGCCTTGCCCAGGGAGGCATCGCATGCGTGTGGGATGAACAGGATAATTTCGAACAGCATCTCCAGGATACATTAATTGCGGGAGCCGGTCATTGCAACAAAGACGCGGTGAAACTTATAGTTTCAAAAGCTCCCGAAATGATCCGCGAACTGATGAAACTCGGTGTTCATTTCAGCGAAGATAAAGATCACCGTCTCGAACTTGGAAGAGAAGGCGGACACTCCCGCAACCGCATTGTTCATGTGAACGACCGTTCGGGAATGGCGGTCGAAAACATTCTCATTGAGCAGGCGCGCAAAAATCCAAATATCAGTTTTTATGAATTTCATTTCGCGATCGACTTATTAAAAAGTAATGATTACTGCACCGGTGCTGTAGTGCTTGATCTGAAAAAAGGCGAACAGGTGGTGTTTGTATCTAAAGCAACTATCCTTGCCACTGGAGGTGCCGGGCAGGTATACGAACAAACCACGAATCCCGAAATTGCTACCGGTGACGGCCATGCCATGGCTCACAATGCCGGTGCAAAAATTGCCGACATGGAGTTCATGCAGTTTCATCCTACGGCACTATATCACGAAAAGGCAAATGGTTTTTTGATCAGCGAAGCGTTGCGCGGATTTGGTGCGGAACTCGTTTTGCCAGGAGGAAAAAGATTCATGAAAGTTTATCATCCCGGCGGTTCGCTGGCTCCGCGTGACGTTGTTTCACGGGCGATCTTCACTGAGATGAAAAAAAATAGCCTGCCTTGTATTTTCCTGGATGCCACATTTCTTCCGGCTGAAGAACTGATCGAAAAATTCCCTTCCATTTATGAAAATTGTTTGAGCCTCGGGATTGATATCACGCGTGACCCTATCCCCGTGGTTCCGGCAGCACATTATATATGTGGTGGCGTGGCATCCGACCTGAACGGGCAAACCAATATCAGCGGTTTGTATGCACTCGGTGAGGTGTCGTGTACAGGAGTTCACGGAGCCAACCGGCTTGCCAGTAACTCGCTGCTCGAAGGATTGGTCTTTGCCGATCAGGCTTACAAGCATATTTCAACGCTGATCAAAAATCTTAATCTTGAAAAAACACAACCGGGATTTCCCGAATCGCCTGTTTCGCACGAGAATGCTGATCCGAAATTTATTAGTGATCTGAGGGAAAAGATCAGGAAAGAAATGTGGCTGCATGTAGGTATAAACAGAAACAATGCTGATCTTCAATCCGCCTTCAAAGTGATTGATTCTATTTCACAGACGGCAGTGGAAATGGTAAAAAAATACAAGCTGACCCGGGAATTACTTGAACTGAGAAATCTTTCTGTCACGGCAAAACTCATCGTGGAATCGGCATTGAACAGGAAAGAAAGCCTGGGAACTCATTTCATCGAAGAGAAAAAACCGGAACTTCAAAAGATCAGTTAGTAGCTTGATCCTCTCTTCGCCACTCGGCATAAGAGGCCGGTGTCTCTGCAAGTTTCAGTCGTTGCAAAGAAATCTTCCGGGGTAATTTTTTTTGAATTCTTGATGCAAAATCCTGTAATAAATTTTCACAGGTTGGCTGGTAGGAAGTGATAACCAGCTTTTGATGGGTTTTTTTCAACGTGTCGATTATTTTTTTATCGGCAATTGAAGGAATTATCAAAGAATGGTCAAATTCTTCGAGAACGGAACTTTGGATCCGGTTTTTGAGTTCCGAAAATTCCATGACCATACCATTCGAAGGACTAGAGGGGTTATTCACCGGAAGCCCTGCCAATGTTACATGCAGTTCGTATGAATGGCCGTGAATATTCTTGCAGGGTCCTTTATAACCAACCAAAAGATGGGCTGCTTCAAAATGAAAAATTTTTGTAATTCTTATCATTGCTTTTTCGCGAATTAATCTTACCTTGCCTCCGGATACCATGACAATAGTCATTATTTTGATTATTAATTGAATCTATTATCTTTGCATCCTAATTTGTAAGCAAATGCTTTATAGAATTTATAAAATAGTTTTTTGTGTGGTGGCGGTAGCCGCTCCCTGCTTTCTTTTTGCGCAACCTACGTTTGGTTCTACCTTGCCTGACGTTGCCCCTATTGACCAGCAGACACTCCTGCTTGCTTCGGGAGGAGTGATCTATGCAATCAGCAAATTAAGACAACACCGAAAAAAATAAACTGTTTTTTATATAAAAAAACTGTTTAAGAAAATCTTAAACAGTTTTTTTTTGCCCGGATTCTAAAACTATTTCCCCGAATATCAATTGATCACGCAGATCTTCTTTACCAGTTTTTGTCCGTTGATAGAAACAGAGCAGAAATAGAAACCTTCTTTTAGGTCTTTCGTTTCAATTATGACCAACTGGTGCCCTGTGGTACAATTGTTTTCAGAGCTGCGTATCACTTTACCGGTGATATCTGTAAATTCTGTTTTAATTGTGGCAGGCGCCTTGAGATCAATGGAAATATTCAATTGATCAGACACAGGGTTCGGATAAAATGATATTCCGGTTTTATCTAAAAAAGATTCCTTCACACCGTCATTAATTTTTGCAGTCTGTATGGTATCAATGGATCCGTCAGCCCAGGCAATGTATAATCCGAGAATACGCGTTTGCTGAACCTGGGTCATGTTCGCATTCAAAGTTGAATCATTGACTGAATATTTTAAAAAGGTCATCAGATGGGAATAATATCCTGAAGGGAAAATGACACCTACCTGCTTGGTACGCGAGCCAATGTTACCAACGATCTTTTTAATTAAAGTGGTATCCATATATCCATCATTCAGATCAAATTCAAGGTTATTGATTGCAGGATTATACGATATCTGGTTGTGAAAGGTACTATATATATCACCCTTGGAGATGAACATGGTTCCGTTGTAACCCAGCATGTTCGTTTTCATCAGGTCGGTTGCTCCATGAAAATAGAGCAGGTCAACATTGGCATAATACATCGCGGTATCCTTTAAACCTTTATAGGTTTTAACGGTGAAAGAGGTGCTCACTCCTTCGGGATTGGTGATATGTGCCGGGGTCTGATCCGGACCCTGTCCTATTATCAAATTGGTATAACCGGTACTTGAATCAAGAACGAAATTGCTTGTGTAAAATGCCGATGCATTCGAGGAACTATGTTTTAACGCGATGGATAATTTGAGCGGAGTGTAAGCGGGAATCTTCACCAATGCAGTTGCCGTTCGGAAACCGAGAGTGTAGAGCGTGTTGTTATAATACACATCCAGGCTGTCGTAAGCCGAATCAGCACTGTTGTGGATTACCTGGAATTTGCCCCAGACCGGATTTAATTGTTTTACAGTTCCGTTCGAAAATGCAATATTCAGTGAAAATGATGCCGCACCCACCGGATTGGAAGTATTTGCTATATTGACTCCTGAAGTAAAAAGGATGGCTGCTTTGCCTGCGCTGGAAGTCAGATCAAGGTAGTACGTATAATAAAAAACAGTACTGTCCTTACTCGTAATAGTGATCAGATTTTTTCCCGATAAGGCTATGAACGCCCCTGTATTTAGATCAGCGTATTTAAAATCGTTGGCAATTTTTTGCTGGGTAGAATTGATCTTGTTTACATCATAAGTCGGAGCATCTGTTGATCCATTGAAAAATAATACCGAAGCGCTCGACATAATCGGTGTCGAAAAATTATTGACCGTGGCAATAGACAAAGCAGTATTCACTCCATCCGGATTAGATGCGTATTTTGCCGGATTTTTCACACCGTAAATAATATTCATTTGATTGGTACCTGAAGGAACTGAATCGGATAGCGGGTAAATAACGTTAACCGTATCGCCCGACCTGGTTAAAAGAAAAGTATGGGCTCCTAAACTCACTGTTACCGGGGCGTTTACTTTACCAAACGCCAGGTTCGAAACGATCTTCCGGGAAGTTTTGACCGAATCGAGATAAACGTCCACGGAACTTAATGAAGTATCGGCTGAGTTATGAAGGAATTGAATGGTGGTTTGACCGAATGATTTTTGGTTAACTACGGCCAGGCCGAGAATAAAAAAAGCCAGTATTATTTTTTTCATGTAACGATTATTTAAACTTTGAATGACAAACCTAACAAAATCAACTAAAAAGACAAAACATTTTATTTTATTAAAGTCCGCTTTCCTTCCCCGATGGTTGTATGTTGTTAAAACATTTCAGATAAAAATATTTTTTGAACGTTACTTTTGAAGAGGTGAATGACAGAAATCTGAAAGAAAAATTTGAATTAGAATTTGCTAAACTCAATCCTGCTCAGCAGGAAGCGGTCGCTCAAATTGAAGGACCCGTACTGGTTTTGGCCGGTCCGGGAACCGGGAAAACGCAGATCCTTTCGGCACGGATTGCCAATATCCTGCTGGAAACCGATGTGCTTCCCGAAAATATTTTATGCCTCACCTATACCGATGCAGGTACCGTTGCCATGCGAAAAAGATTATTCCGTTTCATCGGGGCCGATGCTTACCGGGTTGGAATTTTCACTTTTCATGCTTTTTGCAACTCAGTCATCCAGGATAACCTTCATCTTTTTGGCATACGAAACCTCGATGCCGTTTCAGAGATCGAACAGATCCGGTTTGTTCACGAGATCATTGATTCCTTTTCATCCGGAAATATTTTAAAGCGCCACACCGGTGAAATTTATTATGATACCAAAAGACTTTTGAAGCTTTATGCCGCGATGAAAAAAGAAGGATGGACCCCGGAATTCATTCTTCAGAAAACAGAAGATTATTTGCAGGATCTTCCCGACCGGAAAGAGTTCACTTACCAACGCGACAGTAAATTCGGGAAGAAAGGAGAACTGAAAAGCGCTGCCATCGGGGAGGAAAAAAACCAGATGCAACGCCTGGTCTCGGCTGTAAAAACTTTTGATGCGTACCAGCAAAAATTAAAAGCGAACAACGTGTATGATTTTGCGGATATGATCAACTGGGTGATCACCCTTTTTAAAACCAACGAAAACCTGCTTGCCTTTTACCGTGAAAAATACCAGTATGTATTGGTGGATGAATTCCAGGAT
>JBIOHI010000081.1:0-8422 GCA_044448845.1 Bacteroidia bacterium | reverse complement strand
ATGATCTACCGCATCAATAAAAGAAATGATATCGGGTTGAACGTGTTTGTACTCCGTTTTGCTAATGATAATATCAGCCAGAATATTTCCGGATCCAGTGCCATACTGCGTTACCGCTGTTCAAAAATAATATTGGAAGGTGGGATCGAAACCCGCAGAGACCGGGTAGCAGGGTGGTTAACCGATCTGTTGACCAATGCCCCGCTGCAAATGAGTTTGGGAGGAAGGTTTCTTTTCAATGAAAAAAAGAATGCAGGGATCCGATGCGAATATTTTCCATCCACGGTTTTTATGGAAAATGAAATTTTTAAAAATATTTTAACAACAAGATTTTTTTATGGGATCTATTTCTAAGCTAAAATATTTTTTCTTTTTCCAATTCATGATTTGGCTGTCATTGGCTAATGCACAAAGGGATTCCGTGAAAAACAAAAAACCGTTTTTTTCTGAAAAAGGATTTATCATTGGTTATGGATATGGTTTAAGCCCTACGGATATTCCCGAAGGCAATTACCGACCAGTCTTGCTGATGGCGCATTTAGGTTTAGATCCTTTCAATCATAAAGATTTGCCGGGTATTGTGAGTATATTTTTTGAACCACAAATAAATCCGGTATTAATTAAAAATGCGGTTCAGGAAAACTGGAATATGGAATTTGGATTGAATGTTGGCATTCAACATCAATACCGATTGACCAAAAGAATTTCCGTTTATGAATTGATCTCTACCGGTCCGCATTTTATAGGTGCGCACACCATCACACAAACGCGGGGATTTATTTTTTCAGATAATATGGGAGCAGGAATTTATTTTTTTGCAACCGAAAAAACTGGTTTGAATCTTGGTTTCCGGATTCGCCACATTTCAAATGCCGACATCCTGATGCCCAATCATGGGGTCAATACGTACAATTTTTATTTGGGTTGGAGCCGGATGATCCGGTAAATTTTTTCTAAAGTTCAATTGCGTTAGCCACTAATTCGGCTACATCAAATACTTTTATTTCATTTTCTTTTTCGTAATGTTTGATGCCGTCACGCAACATCGTCATGCAAAAGGGGCATGCTGAAGCAACTATGTTTGGCGAGGTTTTCAGCGCCTCATCAATTCGTTCGATATTTACTTCCTTGTTTCCTTTTTCGGCCTCCTTGAACATTTGTGCACCACCGGCACCGCAGCAAAAACCGTTTTCTTTGATGCGGGTCATCTCCACAAGTTCGACATCTAATTTTTGGATCACTTCACGCGGAGCTTCATAAATATCGTTGGCTCTGCCGAGGTAACAACTATCGTGGTAAGTAATTCTTTTTCCTCTGAACGCGCCTCCGCTGATCTTAATTTTTCCTTCCGAAAAAAGTTGATTTATTAATGTGGTATGATGCACCACTTCATAATTTCCACCCAGTTTCGGGTATTCATTTTTCAAGGTGTTGAAGCAATGCGGGCAGGCAGTCACGATTTTTTTCACGCCATAGGTATTCATCGTGGTGATGTTCTGCATGGCCATCATCTGGAATAAAAATTCATTTCCTGCACGTTTGGCAGGATCACCGGTGCATGCTTCTTCCGTTCCGAGAATTGCGAATTTCAGCCCGGCATGATGGAGAATTTTTGCAAATGCTTTGGTGATCTTTTGTGCGCGTTCATCAAAACTTCCTGCACAACCAACCCAAAAAAGTATTTCTGCTTCTTCGCCCGAAGCAGCAATTTCAGCAAGTGTTTTTATTTTGAATTCTGACATAATTTTTAATTTCATGCAAAGGCGCAAAGACGCCAAGCTTTTTTTTGATTTTAATTATTCATTTCCAGTGTCCAGTTGGCACGGTCGGCAGGGCTGAACTGCCAGGGTGCCTGGTTGTTTTCCAAATTGGTGAACATTGCATTCAGTGATTGAGGTGCGGCACTTTGCTCCATCACTTTGTACCTTCGCATTTCCACAATTATTTCCAGCGGATTGATATTTACCGGGCATGCTTCTACACAGGCATTGCAGGAATTACACGCCCACAATTCTTCATCTGAAATAGAAGAGTGAAGATTTTTACGATCATCTACAAATTGTTTGTTCTTATCAATATTTCTTCCCACTTCTTCCAAACGATCGCGGGTATCCATCATGATCTTTCTTGGAGATAATTTTTTTCCGGTGATGTTTTGCGGGCACACACTCGTGCAACGCCCGCATTCCGTGCAGGTGTATGCATCCATGAGATTTTTCCAGGTAAGATCAAAAATATCTTTCACTCCGAAACTGGTGGGCGGCAGATAACCTTCAGGAGTTGGTGCAGAAGGATCGAGCATCAGTTTTACTTCTTGCGTAACAGAAGCCATGTTATTCAATTCGCCTTTGGGATTGAGATTCGAATACCAGGTATTGGGAAAGGCAAGAATAATATGAAAATGTTTACTGAACGGAAGGTAATTCAGGAAGAGAAAAATTCCGATGATGTGAAACCACCAGCACATTCTTTCGAAAAGAATCAAAGTCCCGGATGAAAAATGAAAAAGGTCGGTGTATAGCGGAACCATATAACGGCTGATTGGAAAATAGCCGACACGGAAATAATGTTCATTTCCCTGCGATTGCAGGATCTGGTCGAATGCATTCATTTTGAGTAAAGCGCCCATCAGGATAATTTCGATAAAAAGAATCGTAGCGGCATCGCGGCTTGGAAAACCTTTAAGATCAGGATTTGCGAAGCGTTTGAGTTTGATGATATAACGCCTGCATAAAAATGTGACACAGGCAATAAGTGTGAGAAAAGCAAGGATCTCGAAGAACCCGATGGCCAGATTATAGACCGGCCCGAGAAAAGAAAGTACACGGTGGGTGCCGAAAATTCCGTCAATGAGAATTTCCAGCACTTCGATATTGATTAGAATAAATCCGCCATAAACGATAAAGTGCAGCACGAACGGAACAGGCCGGACCGACATTTTGCTTTGCCCGAAAGCCACGCGCAGCATGGTTTTGAAACGAAGCGGTTTTTGGTCGGTGAGGTCAATATCTTTTCCCAGCAAAATATTCCTGCGGATCTTCCCGGCATTTTTCCAAAAGAAATAAACCGAAACGAGGGTGATCAGTGCAAAGAGAACCTGTGAAATCATATTCATAACATCTTGCACAATATTAATAAGAAAGGTGAAACTTGCTCCTGATTTTAATGATTTGAATAAAATTTTGTTCAAAAAAAATATTCGGATACATTTGCACTCCTTTTAAATACCGTTACGGTATCTGTAAAAGTCCTCTGCACAGCCGGATTTAACAACAGCTACTCTATCGGTATTCGCCACTGTAGCATTTCAAAGTCCTTCGGACAATTTGAAATGCACATTGGCAGAAATGGTGATATAGCTCAGTTGGTAGAGCAGCAGACTGAAAATCTGCGTGTCGCTGGTTCAATTCCAGCTATCACCACCAAAGTGGAATAACTGACATTCAACTCAGGTATTCCACTTTTTTGTTTGGCGGCATTTTACACCTTGTGATTCTGTATCAAGGGAAACAAATTTAGTATCATTTCTCCGCTTTGATGTAAGCGTAATCGATCATCCCTCTTTTGGAAGCAATTTCAAGGAGCCAGGAAATGATGGTCAACCCGATACCCAGCCGGAACCCCCTCACCCGTATTGCATTAATGATCGAAGGCCATTTCATATTAAATCTGGCAAAACCGGGATAAACATTGGCGCCAATACCTTTGATAAAATCAACTTTAAACCCAATATCAACCAGCATTTGATGATATTTTTCAGAATTCCACCAATTCGATTCCGGCATGTACCATTGTTTTGCAAGAATATTACGTATCCACCGATTGGTGGTGGATTTTTGCGCCTCCTCTTTATTAACGATCACATCGGTTAGCAGGAGAACCCCGTTTGGCTCCAATACATCATAGGCCCGCTGTAAAAATTTTTGCCGGGTGTTGAATTGAGATGGACCTTCAATTCCGATGATATAAGCAAATGAATTGGGTCGAAACGGGAGAACGCATGCATCCTGTTTCTCGAAAATAATTTTATCCGACAGATTTTTCTCGGAAGCTAAAGTTTGGGCATATTTGCGCTTCGGTGATATCCACCGCCACAATTTTTTCCGGTTTCAACCGGTCATATATCCTGAAAGTTTCCGCGCCATATCCGCAAGCTACATCCAATATGGATCCCCGGTTTATGGCAGGTTCATCCTTTAAAAAAAATTCAAGCAGGTCTTCCACTGCCTGGTGGTAGGTTTGGTTTTTCCTGGTCCAATATCCGAAGGATAAAAAGCCCCCTTCCTGCAACGCCCTTAAATTGGAACCGTGAGAGAAGAAAAGTTCCACATTTTCTTCATGTGAATGTTTCTCCATAATATTAAGATTTAAATCAAAATCATTTTATGAAAAATGCAGAACGCTGTTTTATAAAATGATTTTTTCGATGGTCTCTTATTGATCGCAAAAAAACGGATTGCTTCCAATCGGTCCGTGACAGGAATCAATAAAAACAGTGATCTTCAACATTTGAATTCGGGGATACCGAATAATAGGGTATTCCCTTTTACCTGAATCTTTTCTGAACCAGTTGCTCCAGTTCCACCACCAGGTCATCATCATTCTTCCATGAATAGTGATGTTTTAATTCGTTAAGGTAACGAAGAGCTTCATTCAAATCCGGTGATGAGTTAAGCTTATCGATCGCCTTCGTGTATTCCACGGTGTTCTCCCTGAATAGTTCATTTACGAGGGAAATCTTTTTGTTGAGACCGATGGCGGCTTTCAAACTTTCCACCCTGGATTCAGTGATCTTTTCATTCAGGTCCGATTGTTTATTCACAGAGATCTTTTCGTGCAGCGAAACTTCGGTATGCGGAATATTGATCATGTTGTCCTTGGGTTCGTTGAGAGAAACAGGTTCTTTTTTCGGCTGCGGAGTTTCTATGATCTCTGGTTTAACTTCAGGGATCTCCACTTTAACATCAGGGATCCCCGCGACCACTTTGCTAACTATATTTGCTTCCTTCACTTCAAATTCTTCCATGCTCATTTCGGCAGGCAAAGTTTCTTTAACAGGTTCGTGAACTTTTTTCTCTTTTAATGGAGCAGGTAATTTCAGGATCTGTTCATACAATTCGAGGCATTGTTTTTTCAACAGATCCCTGTCGGCTGCAGATGGGTCGCGGTTCTCAGCGAGCAGCTCTTCGCAAGTCCGGTCGAGATCGGATAGTTGTATTTTTATTTTACCTAAAAGTTGTAGGGCATTCATGTAAAAATAATTTTTAAGTTGCGACACAAATTACACAAAGTTTTTTTTAGAATTGAAAAAAAATAAAGCACAGGATGTGTGTTGTTGGAATCTGACCGGTTTTTTCATTAACTTCCTGCCTTCATTTTTGATGGAATCCAAGCAACTCAACACATGTTTTTAGAGCCGCGGTTAAGAACGGTGCAACAGCGTAAAGGCTGGATCGAAGTGATATGCGGCTCGATGTTCTCCGGTAAAACGGAAGAACTCATTCGCAGGATTAACCGTGCACGCATCGCCAACCTGAAAGTGGAAATTTATAAATCCGCCATAGATACCAGGTACCACGAAACGGAGATAGTTTCACATAATTCCAACGCACTGGAATCGGTACCGGTCAGTTCCTCGCTCAATATTTTGCTGATGACCCAGGAGGCGGATGTGATCGGGATTGATGAAGCGCAATTCTTTGATAACGAAATTGTGTACGTGTGCGAAACCCTTGCAGCCAAAGGGGTGCGGGTAATGGTTGCCGGACTTGACATGGATTATCTTGGAAAACCTTTCGGCCCGATGCCGGCACTGATGGCGATCGCAGAATTCGTTACGAAGATCAATGCCATTTGCATGGTGTGCGGAGATATTGCCACACACACGTTTAGAAAGACCCCGGAAGATTCGCTGGTGATGCTTGGTTCCAAAGATTCGTACGAAGCCCGCTGCCGGAAATGTTTTAATGAAGGAATGAAAAAAACGGATTAAAAATCGGTACTCAAAGAAAAAAGATAAACCGGGGTTTTATTCAATTCCCTGTCCTGGATTCCATAGGAAACATCAAAACGAATGAAATAACCAAGCAACTTGGTACGAAGGCCGCTGCCGACTCCTGCCACAATCGGGTCGCGAACATTGATTACGGTTGCCACCGTGTTTCCAAGCACCACGGTTCGGATATTGTAAACGTTCTCTTCCGAATAAGGGTTTGAGCCTGTCCATGCGGTACCTATATCGAAGAAAGGTACGATCTGGAAATTATTCAAAAAATCGGAATGCAGGGGACGATTGAAAAGGTAAGGGAATATCGGGAAACGAATCTCATTGTTCATCACGGCAAATGAACTACCGCTCCGGATATTCTGATTAAATCCACGCATATTGGTTGCGAGGGCCTGGAATGCATACTTTTCCGAAGTGATTGCATTATTCGTATTATCATAAACCGGCAACAATGTATTATCCACTCCCCCTAAAATATATTTCACTTTTTCCTGGCCAAATGAAGTGTTGTAGGTTAAACGGGTGCAGAAAAGGAGTTGCCGGTGGATCTTCTGGTAATGCCTGAAATCAAACCCAAGCGTATTCAATTGCACATTACTTTGATTCAGGTTATAGTATTTTTCATAGAAAACTTTGAAACGAGTGCCGTTCCATAAATTCAAACCGCGCGGAATCGTATTATCTAAAACATATTCCAGTTTAAAACCAGTCCAGTTGTTATAATTATCGGGTGCCTGCAATGACGGCTGATCCATTGTTTGAATAACATCGCGGTCCTGGCGGGCAAAAATATTCAAACGCAAACTTGAAATCGGATTGAACGGATATTTTATAATATACCGGATCTCATGTGAGGTACTTTTGACCGGGTATCCCGTTGCCTGATCGCTTCCGTTTCTCACCTGGCGGTAAAAAGTAACCGACTGATCAAGTCTTTTTTTCAACGTTTCATAGGTAACAAAGTAATCAAGTCCGCTAAAATTAAATGGGATCCTGAATCCCCCGGTTAGGCGGTAATCCTCCATGAGGTCAACCAGCCCGAGTTTGATCATTCCGTTCAAACCCGGATTGAAAAGATTTTGTCCGGATGCAGAAATCGGCTGGTAATAGGAATTCAGCACGGAATTATCCACCTGGGTAACAAAATAATCAGGAAAAAATGTGACGTTGTAAAACCGTGGAGCTGCAATCTTAAAAGCCCGCGAAGCTGATTTGATCTCGTTGGCCTGAAAGGAAGGTTTGATATCTTCCGTTTTGTAAGTCTTCGGAGTGAAGTCGTTCACGAAAAAATAAGCATTGCTGTCTGCAGGAATCTTTTTTTCAATTTTCGGCAATTCTGATTTTTCGATGACTATAGGTTTGCGCTTATTAAATACTTCCGGTCCCGGGTGAAACGGTTTGGTTTCGAAACCGCTTTTCAAACGAAACAGGTTCGGGTATGTTTCGGTGTGCTTGCTTTCGGTGATCACATCTTTTTTGATTTCCGAATATTTGATAAAAAATTTACTGTCGTCCATCACGAGGTCATAAATGGTTTGATTCTGCCGGCACATATCCTGGGCAAGAATGCTGCGGCTGTAATTGGTGACCGGGTAGGTGGATACAATATCCTTGTTGTGAATGATAGTATCGATCTTTGCAACATTATCATTGAGCACGATGCGCTTGCCGTTGTAAAGAAAACTCTCTCCTTTATTTTCGAGTGTTTCGTAATTTAAAGTATCCGTTGGCGTCGTGTCCTTGTAATTGACCTGCAATTCGGTGTAATCGTATTCTTCTTCCACTTTCACCGTGTACCGGTTCATGATGCCATTGTATTCGGTGAGATACGAATAATATTCGTTACTGTACTCCATCGGTGAGACCTCATTGATGTTTGGGGTATTACTCAGCCGTTTTAATTTTTTATCACCGGTGGCGAAATCATATAGATAAATATCGAGGTTGTTGTCGGGACGTAAAGTAGGCGCAATGGAAGAACCGATCAATTCATTATTCCTGTTCGAACTGAAAATGATCTTGGTTGAACCATCCACAAACTTCGGGTAAAGATCATCTGCCGGATCGTTGGTAATCTGCTTTTCTCTTCTCGAAGGGAGATCGTAAGTATAAATATCTGATTGGCCTTTGCGGATAGCTGATAACACAAGAGTCCGGCCATTGTCAGAATAGTCGAAGCTATTGATCTTGTCGAATTTTAAAAAAGTAATAGTTTCATCTTTTTTGGTGATCAGATCCACGGTAGTCATCATCACTTTCCCGCCTTTCTCATGAATGTAAGAAAATTTTTCACCACCGGGATGCCATCCGAGTACCGGGAAAGAATGATCTATTTCTTTCTGGTAATATTTCAAACCTCCTTTATGGATCTTTCTTGTTTTCCAGGTTTTGGTATTGACGAGCCACACCTTGTAT
>JBIOHI010000080.1:0-8499 GCA_044448845.1 Bacteroidia bacterium | reverse complement strand
TAGGTCCGTCATTAAATGCTTTGAATCCTGCTTTCGCTTCGGTCATCATATTCAAGGCAAGCCATTCGCGGCTTCCTTCTTTATTTTTATCCCAATGTTCCAATTTGAATTTGCGAACCTCACTGATGGTTTTGCTCATGCAATTTGGGAACGTGTGAAGAATTTTTGCGATCAATCCGTTCACACATTTATCAAGCATCGCAAGATCAACCTCTGCTTTCGCAACGAGCTCTTTTGCTTTTGCAAGCGCGTCACCGGTTTTCATCGAACCAAAATTTATTCTTCCATATTCATCCGTGATTTTTTCAATTTGAACCAAAGGGTTCGCAATGAATTTTCCATCCACTTTCAGCACCGGGGCTATGTCGGTTATCACCCCATAGTAATAGGCCTGGTGAGCAGTCCACGGTTCACAAAGTGTAAGTGACATCATTGCCCGTTCCACTCCAACATATAACGGGAGAAAATCCGTAGCACCACCGATTGCAGCACTGCCGTGTTTCGGACCCGCTTGCCCGAACCTTGCCATATCACTTGCAATACTGAAATCGCATGCCATTCCGATCTCTTGTCCGCCACCGATCCGCATTCCGTTCACGCGGCAGATGACAGGTTTTTCGCACATAAGAATGGTTGATACCATATCATTAAACAAACGCATGTATTGAGAATATTCTTGCGGATTCCCCGAATAGTATTCTGCATATTCTTTTGTGTTCCCACCGGTGCAGAAAGCTTTGTCACCAACTGCAGTTAAAACGACTGCAACTATACTCCGGTCATTATTGGCCTGGCGAAATGCGAGAATAATTTCTTTGATCGCTGCCGTTGTATAAGAATTGAATTGCTTTGGATTATTGAGAATGATCCACGCATTGAATAATTTGTCAACGGGCGTTCCGTCTTTATCCAGGCACGGACGTTTTTCAAAAAGTATTTCTTTGAAATGGGTTTCAACGAGATTGTGATTTTTTAATTCTTTCATGTTTTTGGTATTATAATTTTACGATTTCCACTCTTCTGTTCTTTGCTTTGCCGTCATTGGTGCCGTTATCGGCAACCGGTTTTTCCTGTCCCCATCCTTTTGCGTTGAGCCGCGATTTGTCAATTCCTTTTGTGATCAATGCGTTCATCACGGCTTTGGCTCTTGATTCGGAAAGAGTTTTATTGGCCGCAGGTGTGCCAACATTATCCGTATGTCCTTCTATACTTACTTTTAAAGTGCTATTGGCTTTAAGCATTTCAGCTATTTCATCCACTATCTTTTGCGACTCAGTTTTAATCTCCGATTTACCTGTCTCAAAATTGATGTACAAGGCAATATGCCCTTCTGTATTCAGCTTTTCGAAAATTTCAGTCGCTTTTACTTCCTGTTTCATCGCTTCCATCTCGATGATCCTGGCGTAGAAAGAATATACATTTGCACCGCCATCATCCGAAGAATTCAGTTCCAATGAGAACCAAACATCTTTATTACCCGTAGCACGGAATGTGGCAAACTGGCCGTCACTGAATATTTTTTTTCCTCCGATTTTTACAAAGGCATTTTCATAATTTTTTACGATCTGCAACCAACTTGGAAGTTTTCCATCAGTGCCATCTTTTCGGTTGTATTCGAGGGATGAAACATTTCCTTCCAGTGATTTCTTCACCTGCTCTCCTTTTGTAACACCGGTAACGACCTCCACCAGGTTGTATGAATTTGAGCAAGCGGAAAGGTAATAAGTCGGCATTCGTGTGAGCATTGCGTGATCCTTGCAACCTTCAGCATCATCTTGTGAAAAAGCGCTGGCAATGGAAAAAAATAAGAAAGCGGAACCTAATACTACTTTTTTCATTTCATTTTTTAACTGAGTTTAATTAAAATCGGGAACGAGCACCGAACGTTTCGTATATTTATGTTCAAGGGTATTTTTAAAAACTTCATTGATCTCTGACATTGGAAATGTTTGAACGAACTGGTCGATCTTCAGTTTACCGTTTGCAACTAATTCCACCACTTCAGGGTATAGTTCGGGTTTGCATCCCCAGGTTCCGATTAGTTTCGCATCAAATGCCATCAGGTTACTCAATCGCACTTCGAGTTTATCCATTGTAAAACCAACTATTGAAAGTGTGGAGGCAAAGGTGATCAGGTTAAACGCCAGATCTTGCCCGGACTTTGTTCCTGATATCTCAAAAATTTTCCAGCCTACTTTCGGAGCTTTCAATTCTTTGGCAATCTCTTTCACTTTTTCTTTGATGGCTTTTGAATCCATTCCTTTGATGTTGAGTGTGGCATCAATTCCATGTTTTTTGGCTATGGATAGTTTTTCTTCACTGATATCAAGCGCCAGCACTTTTGCTCCGAATATTTTTGCGATCTGTGCGCCATAAATTCCAACCCCACCTACACCGATCACTATGGCAAAATCTCCGGCAACGAGTTCCGATTTTTTTACCACCTGGTAAGGAGTGGAGATCGCATCGGCTATAACGGATAATTCTTCGAGCGAATATTTTTCCAAAACTTTATCCGGAACAGGACATAAAAATTTGGACGGAACTTTTATATGTGAAGCAAACCCTCCGTGAAAATCATTCCCCGGCATCAGTTGGTTTCTGCAAATATTACTTCTCCCGTTCTTACACAGATCGCATTCCCCGCAGGGAAGTACGGCAGGAATGATCACGTTTTTTCCTATCCAATTCTTATCACCTGCGATCACCGTTCCGCTGATTTCATGTCCAAGCGTTAAAGGCAAGGCATGTTTTGTCTGCACCCCATAATGCCAAAAACTAAGATCGGTGTGACACACTCCGCAACCCGCGATCTTCACCCACACTTCACCTTCTTTTAATTCACAGAAATCATTTTCGGCAAGCTGAAAAGGTTTATCAAGTTCAGTCATTTGCCATTGAGAAAGAAGCCCAAGCTCCTCTTTCCCCAAAGGGGAAGTTTTTGATTTCGTTTGTTCAGATACAATTTCGTTATTCATTTTTTTAATATTAAATATATTTTTTCGGGGAGATTAAGAGGGGTTTTTAGAGATTACAATTTTCATACAATATCGCGGTTCCCTGTCCGCCACCGATGCAGGCCGAACCAATTCCGTATTTTACTTTTCGCTCGATCATGCTCCGCGCAATGGTGAGCGAAATGCGCGTTCCGCTTGCCGCGAGCGGATGCCCGAATGCGATAGCACCACCGTTTATGTTCGCACGTTCACGGTCGAAACCAAGTTCTTTTTCGCAACCGATGAATTGAGCACCGAAAGCTTCGTTTATTTCTATCAGCCCGATATCATCCATTTTCAAACCGGTCATTTCCAACAATAATTTAATGGCAGGCACGGGCCCGAGTCCCATGTATTTCGGATCGATTCCGCAGGATGCTGATGCCAGAACTTTTGCAATTGGTTTCAGGTTTTTTTGTTGCACTGAATTTTTCCCGGCAACTATTACTGCGGCAGATCCATCAACAATTCCACTCGAATTTCCTGCAGATTGCACTCCGTCTTTTGCAAAAACGCTTGGCAGTTTTGCAAGGTTTTCCAGGGTGGTAGCTCTCACATTTTCATCGGCAACAAAATTTTCGACTCCACGCGGAAGTCTTACTTTTCGGGGCTTTAATCCTTCCATTTCAAATACGGTAGAATTCATCGGGATAATTTCATCTTTGAAAAATCCTCTTGCAGTTGCTTCGAGTGCTTTGGTGAATGAACGCAATGCGAACTCATCTACATCTTTCCGGGTGATGCCATGTTTTTTAGCTACATTCTCGGCCGTGCTGCCCATCGGGCAACCGGCAGCAGTATCATCAAGTGCCACCCAAAGCATATCGAGGAATTGCAATTGTCCAAGCGCATAACCCATTCTTCCTCCAAAACTCACGGTAGGAGCAAGCGACATATTTTCTGTTCCGCAACACAAAACCGTATCGGCTTTTCCAAGCGTGATCTGTTCCGATCCGGTAATGATCGTTTCAAAACCGGAAGCACAAATTCGTTGCACCATCAAAGCAGGAACTGCTTCATGCAAACCTGCAAACAAAGCGATATGACGCGGAAGGAAATACGCGTCACCACAAGCTTGTCCGATGTTTGCGATGATCGCCTGGTCAATATCGTGTGCATTAATACCTGATTTTTCTATCGCTGCGCGTGAAGAAAAAATTCCAAGGTCAATCGGTGAAACCTGACCGAGAGTTCCGCAAAATTTTCCGAACGGAGTGCGTGCACCGTTCACTAAAAAAATATCATCATAAATGATCCCTATTCCTTTTTCTTTGTTGTGATATGCTTTCATTGATTTAAGTTTCTATTTTGAAATGACCTCAGCGGCCAATGTTTCCGCTTTGTTCTGTGCGTACCAGTTTTGTTTTGCAAGGATGGCCGCACCAAACGAAACAATATGCTGAGGCTGCTCCATCGATTTTATTTCTTTATTGAATTTTTCACCCAGGATATTACTCAGGTACGGATGATGTTCGACCACCCCACCGATGATATAGGTGTTGATGCCTGGAAACAAACGCAACTTCGCCACTTTGTTGGCAATTGAAATATATATTCCGCGTGCGATATCCTGTTTTTTCATCCCGTCAAAAACCCAGTTCATAATTTCCGTTTTGGCGAACACGGTACAAAAACTGTTTAGTTCTTTATCAAAATCAGAGTGTGCTGCAAGGCTGCTCATATCCGAAATGCTGATGTCGGCACGTTCCGAAATTTCGGCAAGAAAAGCCCCTGTACCTGCCGCACATTTATCGTTCATGTAAAAATTCGAGACATGGCTGTCGGTTGCCACATGAATTACTTTGATGTCTTCACCGCCTATGTCGATAATATTTTTTTCTCCCGGGAAATATTCCGAAACTCCTACGGCAGCACAGTTGATCTCGGTCTTCACGATATCCGTTTCGGTAAAATGTTTTCTGCCGTAACCGGTGGCGCAACTGTATTTGATATTGAAAGCAGAGTTGATCGACTGCAACACATGTTTCATCGCGTGCCGGTCTTTGTTCATCGTTTGTAAAATGTAGCGGAACACCGGAGTTCCTTTTTCATCGATCACCGTGAATTTGGTAAATGCCGAACCGAGGTCGATGCCGAGAAAACAATTGTGTTCCTTGTAATAAACCATGGAACGGTTCTTTTCAACCATTCCTTTTGAAATAATTTTTTTGTTCATATCGCCTTCCACACCCGGAACGCGGTTCATCACATTTTTATTCGTCATGGCTTTCACCATGTTGGTAAAGGCCAGGTTGAGGGATGTTTTCACATAATGTTTTTTTCCGTACTCCACGATCTTCCCGTTGAAATAATCAATTTCTGTTTGACGGTTATTGATGATATCGACTGCCAGGGAAGGAAAGTGGTCGCCACCTTTTTTCAGATATTGCATGCACTTTCTGAGGAAGTCATCCGGGAAACGGATCTTTTCTTTTTCGGCTACTTCAATTCCTTCGTTTATTATTTGTTCGATCAGTTCAATGGTATCTTCATCCGACATCGCTTCTGCCATTGTTAATCTCCCGACTCCGCATAACGGGCTGAGAGAAGCGTTCAGAATGGTTTTTTCCCAGACGCTTTTTAACAGGTCGAATGAATTCAGGTTTTCTGTTGCGAAATTCACACTGTTTAAAATATCTGCGAAGCGCTGAGATTGTTCATTCCGGCTGTCGTCAATGGAACCTACATAATTAGGCGGGGTGAAAAAAGAGACTCTTACTGCATTAGGCGAACGCATATTTCCGGCATAATTGATCACCATCCGCATGGTTTTCGATTCACCGAAAGTGGATGAAAGCAGTTGTTCGGTATCGATTCCATTCTGCGCAGCGATCACCGAGATCTTTTCCGTATTGAGCACTTCCGCTTCTTTCACCGCGCCAATTGTTTGATACGATTTCAATGAGAAAACCAAGTAATCCAGGTCAAGGTGCCGCATGTCGCTCACCGAATCATACACGTGTTCGAAACGGGTCACCGAATCGAAAACATGTTCGAGCACGATCCCGTCTTCCCTTATTTTTTTCAGTTTAAAATCATCCTTGTCGCAAATGGCCACGTCACAACCGGCTTCTTTCAGTTTGACGGCAAGTATCATTCCCACCGGGCCCAAACCAACCACTCCGACTTTAATATTTTCTGTTTGTTTTTTCATCAATGCTGATTATAAAATTCGATGATTATTTTGAACCTAATTTCACCATGTATATTTCTTCTTCTCCGGGAATATCTTGTCCGTAAGTTTTTCCAAGCAGCGAACGGTACTTATCCATCAGCGAAGTGTTGTTGGTACTTTCACCGATTTGAATTTCTTTATTGATGATGGCTACATTTTTTATCCGGTCTCCTTCGTCCTGCACCACCTGGTTCACCACATTCAAACATCCGGTGAGGCAACGCCCGAGTTCATTAAGGTTTCGTGGACAAAAACAACCTTCCTCCGGAGTTACCTGGTAATCGGGGTTCTCAAGTAATTTTTTATTGGGAAAGATGAGGGCGATCGGATTTCTTTTTTCATCTTCATTCACCACCACGTATTTCACATAGTGGCACGAATTCTCAATGAGATGTTCAATCACATCCGAATTTACTCTTTCTCCCGTGGAGAGTTTGAATATCCGGTTTTCAAATGAAGATTTGTCGTCCATGTTTTTATTTTTTATAGATGAATTATTAATGACTCATCACTTTCGAGCTCTCAATTTGTTCAATGAAGGTTTCAATTTTAGTGGTGCTTTGTCCCTCTGAATAAAAACGGAGGTCACACAGATCGCCTTCAATTACCATTGTTGGAATTCCATGAGCCTCGGTGATTCTTTGCGGCATTCCGAAACGATTGTTGGAATTATTGGCACAAGTCTTTGCATCGTGGAAAATGATTCCGTCAATCCGGAAATCTTTGATGAGTCCTGCCAATATTTTTTCTTTTGCGGATTCACTCCGGTTAATAAAAATTTCGGTGTATGCTTTGGCGGAAGAACCAAACGGATCCTTTTCGTCAAACGCGTCAAATACCCAACTGTTGCAATAGGTTGAGGCAACAACAGCCGTATTGTTTTGAATAAATAAATCTGACATCGTTCTCAGTTTTCCCCATATTGGCATACCATCCCAGTAAATCCGTGAGTGTTCATTTTCCAAAAAACCAACTCCATTCTTCACATTTTCTTCCAACTCTTCGAGCAGGGTTTTATAATAATCTTTTGCGATCTGTGTTCCGCGCAACACCACGATCGGTCCCATGTGAATGGTGGCATCAAAAAAACTGATCGGTGCGGGAGTTGCGGTTGCTGTCCATAAAACTTTTTTCCAGAGATCGGTTGCTTCCTTACTTAATCTTAAAGTTTCGCGGAAGCGGTCAATATTGAATTTCAATCCTGAAACTTTTTCGCATAGCGGGATCAATTCTTTGAACTGAGCCGATACATCATCAATTTCTTCTTTAGTAACTTCATCCACGTGGCGTGGAGGGTTTATACCGAATGTCGGAACATTTAATTCCCTTCCGAAATAAGAGAACCAGTCCTGCACCTCGCGGCACTGATTAGTATTGTAAACAATGATAGACGGTTTTGGCGGGCCTTCCAATCCGTAATGTTTGGTTAAGGGTGTTTCCTTTTTGAGATACGAACCGATATCTGCAGTAAGGTACGAACAGATATCATTGGAGTAACCCAGTTTTGACGATTCGGGAATATAATCTCCGGCTGTGCGTGACGTACCCAGCAATGCCCCGTGATTTTCGGGGAAGTGAACTTCGAACCCGAATGAACGCAACAATTCAGCAGGACCAACACTTGTGCACCAGGCGTATTTTTTTGTCGTGTCTTTCATGTTAAGGAAATAATTTCCCATCACGTCCTTAAGTATTTTTGCGCTTTCAATTTTATAACTCATGTGAGGTTTGTGGTTTGTTGTTGTTTGTCGTTATTGGTTTTATTGTTTTTGAATTTCTCTCCCTTGTAATCTGAATGATTTAAATAATTTATCAGACTACCAGTTTTTGAAATTATTTCTTCTGATAATGTGTAACATTCTTTAAAGGAATCTTCTGAAATGTATTTCCAATCCAAAGCCCTATTCAATTGTGATTGCACTTCACAACAAGAACCTATTGCTATGCTCAGAAAGTTTGTAAACTCTTTATTTCCTCCTCTTCCAAAACCTTCAGCAATATTGTCCATCACTGATCCACTCGAATTTTTTATCTGACCTTTTAAACCAAAATCTTTTGCAAAAATTCCTTCCTCAGTCAAGGCAAAGATCTTTTTGCACAGTTCCCGCGATGCCTGCCAAATTTCTAAATCTTCAAACCTTTTAATCGTTGTCATTATTTTTTTTAACTACGAACAACAAACCACAAACTACAAACGTATTCTTGCATCCACAACAAACGCTTTGTCTTCAAATGCCATGATCGGATTCAGATCCATTTCCTGAATTTGAGGAAAATCATTTACCAATTGTGAAATGCGTTGGATAATTTCTACTACACTTTTTTTAT
>JBIOHI010000079.1:0-8535 GCA_044448845.1 Bacteroidia bacterium | reverse complement strand
GGGTACTGTTTACAACAGCCAGTCCACCAACATTATTATTCGCTTCAAAAGCCCGTTGGCAATTTCTCTGCCTCCAACTAATTTATTTGTACTGACTGCCGATGGAGCGAAGATCCGTTCTACTGAAAGTATCCTGAAAGACGGGAAGACGGTGATCATTCACCCTAATAAAATTTTACCTGCTGATGCTAAGATCAATGTGAACCTTGCCTCTTCTTTGACCTTAAGTGATCAACAGTTGATCCTTCCTTTTTCTTATTATTTCAATACCAACGGCTCCATTTTGCACCAATTGGTGAATAATGAATCTCAGTCCCCTGCAGTAGTGAATGGGAATCCGCAAAACTTTACCGCTGCCGGTGCGAATCAGGGAAATCCTCCCAGTATTCAGCAAACCATCAACAGCCAGATGCCTTTAACGGTAATGTATAACAGCAATACCAACTCCGGGTATTATTTTGTTTCCACTATTAATTACAGCAATGCTCCCAACCGGTGTATGATCCTCGATTCGAAAGGGAAAATAGTTTTCGACCGCAAGACTCCTTATTATGCATTGGATTTTACACAACTGAGCAATGGAAATTTTTCATATTATAACTGGAAGGATACCTGTTACCTTATCCTGGATCAAACCTTCACGGTGATAGATACCATCAAGGCAGGTAACGGTTACCTTACCGATAACCATGAACTTCAGTATGACATGAAGACCAAGCATTATTTTTTACTGGCACAGGAATACGTGAGAGTAGATATGTCGATGCTGGTTGCGGGCGGAAACAGCAATGCCATGGTGCTCGGTTTGATCATCCAGGAAATTGACGAAAACGGAAATGTGGTTTTTGAGTGGAAGACACTTGATCATCTTCCCATAACGGATTGCGTGGGCCAGAACCTCACTGCGTCAACCATTGACTATATTCATTGCAATGCCATTTGCGTGGAAAGTGATTCATCCGTCTTGTTGAGTTCGCGCCATTTGAACGAGATCGAACGAATCAGCAGAACCGATGGCAGACTGATCTGGAGGATGGGACTGAATTCGAATGGGAACATGTTTAGTTTTATGAACGACAAAATGGGCTTTTCATACCAACATGATATTAGGCGTTTGCCGAATGGCCACATCACTTTATTTGATAACGGCAACTATAGGCCTGTTACCGGATTCTCGAGAGCAGTGGAATATGAGATCGATGAACATACGATGACAGTTAACGAGATTTGGGAGTACCGCAACAACCCCGATGTAGGAAGTTCTTTTATGGGCAGCGTTCAGCGATTACCCAATGGAAATACGTTGATCGGCTGGGGTGGTGCATCACCTACCTTTACGGAAGTGGATGCAAACGGTAACAAAGTTTTCGAAGTAGCTTTAGCCTCCACAACATACAGCTACCGCGCTTTTAATTTTGATATAAGCAATATTGTTAAAAGTAACCAGGTTACCTTGGTGTTGAATGACACAACCGTTTTTTGTAATACGGATAAAAATACGGTTTACGGTAATTTGCCGGCTTATTTATCAATACCGGCTTCCATTCCGGACACCGAATACGAGATCATCAATAAGAACGACCAGGTGACCATTTTTACCCAAAGCGCGAATAATTTCTTTAAAGTTTACAACACCTACCTGTCGTTTGATTACAACGATCTGATCCAGAAAGATACCCAGGTTTGTGAGGGTAATTCAATAAAACTGAATGTTTCGAATAATTGCACCAATGCGAAAATTGTTTGGTCAACTTCTGATACCACTACTTCAATAACAGTGACTCCAAAGCAAAACACGAAATATTATGTTGACGTCACAAATGGGAACTATCATTTTAGGGACAGCATCAGTATTGCCATTTCGAAGATACCTGATTTTAGTGTGCTTGGTCAGCCAACGATTTATTCTCCTTACGAGATACACACTTATTCGGTTCCTTATTCCAATGCAAATACCTATTCATGGAATGTTTTGAATGGAAATGTGATCTCGGGATTCAACTCCAACGCAGCTTCAGTGGAGTGGGGAACCAAAGATACCGGTTCGCTCACTTCCATCATTACCAATAATTACGGTTGTTCAAAACAATCCACTTTAACAGTGCTGATGAAAAAAGCTACCGGCTTATCATCATTATCTGCATCGCAAAATTTAAAAGTGTACCCGAACCCGACCACAGACGAATTGAATATTGAATTGCAGGGTGAGTTCGAATACAAGATGTATGATGTTGCCGGAAGGCTTGTCAGTTCATCGTTTGCACCGGTCCAAAATTCCATGACCCTTGCAACTGGAAACATAAATCCGGGTTATTATTTGCTGGATATAATCTCTAAAGGAAAATCCGAAAGAATAAAGATCATTAAAAACTAATATAAATTTGTTGAACAATAATCAGCCTTCCGAAGAAATCCGGAAGGCTTTTTTATTTTCTTTAATACAAAAAATATAAATTGCTGCATGCAAAAAATCCTGAACTACATCAATGGAGAACTGATCGAACCTCTTTCAAAACAATACCTTGATAATTTCGATCCTTCCACCGGGGCGGTTTATTCTCTTTGTCCCGACAGCGATGAAAGGGATGTGGAACTGGCCGTGAAAGCAGCAAGTGAAGCGTTTCCTTCGTGGAGCAAAATGACTCCCGAGAAACGTTCGCGTATCATGCTTCGCATTTCGGAACTGCTCGAAAATAACCTCGATAAATTTTCCATCTCCGAAAGTATCGACCAGGGTAAACCGGTATGGCTTGCCCGCACAGGCGAGATCCCGCGTGCGGTGAGCAACATCCGTTTTTTTGGAACCGCCATCGAACATTTTGCAAGTGAAGCTCACCCGATGGGCGATCACGCCATCAATTATACGTTGCGTACTCCGATCGGTGTGGTCGGTTGTATTTCACCCTGGAATTTGCCTTTGTATTTGTTCACCTGGAAAATTGCACCGGCAATGGCTACAGGAAATTGCGTAGTGGCAAAACCATCGGAAATCACACCGATGACCGCGTTCCTGTTTTCTGAAATTTGCATGGAAGCAGGTTTGCCAAAAGGAGTGTTGAATATTGTTCATGGCCTCGGGCCAAAGGTTGGATCAGCCATCACAGGTCATCCTGAAATAAAAGCGATCTCATTTACAGGTGGAACAAAAACAGGAGCGGAGATCGCGGGAGTAGCTGCACCGATGTTCAAAAAACTTTCGCTCGAACTGGGTGGGAAAAATCCGAACATCATTTTTGCCGATTGCGATTTTGATAAGATGATCAGCGAAACAGTTCGCTCTTCTTTTTTGAACCAGGGAGAAATTTGTTTATGTGGCTCACGAATATTTATCGAAAGGCCGATCTACGAAAAATTCAAAGATGCCTTTATCGAAAAGGTAAATCATCAGAAACCCGGCGATCCGCTGGATGAAAAAACAAAGAGCGGTGCCATCGTTTCCAAAATGCATTTTGAAAAAATTTTAAGTTACATCGAACTTGCAAAAGAGGAAGGAGGAAAAATTTTAACCGGTGGTAAAACCGTGAAACTTCATGGCAGGTGCGCCAACGGATGGTTCATTGAACCGACCGTAATCGAAGGATTGCCTTTTGATTGCCGCACCAACCGGGAAGAGATCTTCGGCCCCGTGGTTACCATCATGCCATTCGACACCGAAGAAGAAGTATTGAACTATGCGAACTCTACCCCGTATGGTTTGGCTTCCATCCTCTGGACGGAAAATTTAACAAGAGCACATCGCATGGCGAATCACATCAAATCGGGAATTGTATGGATCAACTGCTGGTTGCTTCGAGATTTGCGAACTCCGTTTGGAGGAATAAAGCAGAGCGGTGTTGGACGTGAAGGCGGTTGGGAAGCAATGAAATTCTTTACCGAACAGAAAAATGTGTGTGTGAAAATTTAGTTTGTTGTTTGATGTTCGAATGTTTGGTTGTTCATTTGTTTTTCGATTACTTATATTGATTTTTTTTTACTGATTACCGATCACCGATCACCGATAACCATTTACTGCTGCCTCCTCCTGCTAATTACTTTTCACCGATTACTTTCTCATAAAAATCTACCAACACCATTTCCTGGCTTTCCCAGTTGAATTTTTTTTCCGCGGCCTTTATACAATTTTTGCTCATCTGTTTCAATGAAGGATGATCGGAGAGCATTGCTTTTATTGCTTCAGCTACCGCCTTCGAATCATCCAGGTCTGCATATTTTCCAACTCCGAATTCATCGATCACATTTTTATAGATGTGCGAATTGCAGGTGATCATGGGCATCCCGATAGCAAGGTATTCGAAGAATTTTCGCTCATGTGAAACTAAAATTTCTTCCGGCTGGTTTTTTAAACAGATACCAACTTTACAAATTTTTGAAATTTCAAATCCTTTCGGGTGAACTACGTGGCCATGAAAAATGATCTGGTCTTTGATGTGACGGAAATTATCATTTTCGGCAAGTCTTGTTTTTACAAGGTTCCCGAGATTTCCAACACAATGAAGGTTCACGAAGAAGTTTTGTTGTTTCAACAAGTAGATCGCTTCAACCAGGTTGCTGAAATCATAATAATAATCGAACACGGTTCCGATATAAAAGAGATTATTTTCTTTAATCATCGAACGGTCTTGCACCTGAAAAGGTGCGAGTTCATTCACATCCGCATAATTCTGAATGATGCTGTATTCTTTTACTTTGAAACGTTTTGCAAATTCATCTTCCGCGATGACGAGGATGAAAGGCATGAATTGCGAGGCAAGCCATTCGAGAAAACGGTATGCCTTGCCCGTGAAAAATTTCAGGTAACCGGGTATCCAGGGTTTGTTCAGGATATCAGCATACGTATTTTCATGAACATCATATATTATTTTTTTGCCGAGTATTCGAAGGACTATCGCAAACGGAATTAATTCCGCATCGTGAAAATGGTAAATATCCGCATCCTGTTTCAGTGCGAGGTAACAAACTTTAAAGGTGGTAAGAACCAGGCGAACGCTACGGTTCCTCGGGTTTTTCACACCGATGATCTTCACACCGTTTCTTTCACCGGTGAAATTCCCGATCCCGATGTAGGTCACATCAAATTGTTTGGCAAGCGAAACGCATTCACGGTAAAACACGCGTGTGTCAACGATCGTATGCACACTCGCGAAATGACAAATTTTTATTTTTTTATTTCCGTTGATCAATGAATGAGCGATAGAATCGAAGTACAAACATACTTCCAGGTAAATTTTTCTTTTTCGGTCCTGGTATTAGCCACGAACTCTTCTTCTTTTTTCTGTTCGTAAAACTGCAGGATCGCATCAGCAATTTCTTTTTTATCTGGGTTCACCGCAAAACCGTTTTTGTTATGCTGTATAAGTTCGGCAAGACCTCCCACATTGGTTACCACCATAGGTTTATCGTAATAATAAGCTATCTGTGTAACTCCGCTTTGCGTAGCATTGAGGTATGTTTGCACCACCAGGTCGGCTGCGCAAAAATGAGAAGCCACTTCTGCATTTGGAATAAAATCGTTGCTCAGGATAACAAATTCTTCAAGACCTGAATTTTTAATTTGTTCGAGATACGGTTTCGGATTCTCATAAAATTCTCCGGCAATTATCAGTTTTAAATTTAGTTTTCTCAAACGCTCATCCGAAAATGCATCGAGCAATAAATGCAAACCTTTGTATTTACGAATGAATCCGAAAAAAAGAATATAATTAGTGTCGGCATTCAAACCGAGTTTTTTCTTTGCCACTGTTTTCGGGATCGTTTCACCAAACATGTCATACATCGGGTGCGGAACATACATTGCTGGCTTGCCCTGCTGCACCTGGTTTAACTGGCTTAGCACAGCTTTCGACATGGTGAGAAATCCATCACAGGAATTTAAAAAATATTTTGTAAGCGAAAGATCAAAAAATCTTTTTTCGTGTGATGAAATGTTATCGGTGATTGCTAAAATTTTCGTGTGATTATTTTTTTTGATTTCTCTGGCGATGGTTCCGAAAGCCGGTGCCATAAAACTCATCCAGTAACGGAAAATCACTACGTCATACTTTTCCTTTGCAATTCTTTTTCCTACGGTGAACCAGTTGAAAGGGTTGATAGAGTTGATGAGGGGAAATATTTTTAGATTCGCAGGAGCAGCATCGTTTGAGTATTGAGTTTTGCCCGGGAATAAAACAGAAGGATATTGTAAACTAAAACTCAAAATGTTACATTCATGCCCCAGTGTTTTGAATTCCCTTGCCAGCCGTTCATTATAAGTGGCAAGTCCGCCACGTAAAGGAAACGCAGGACCTACGATCAGAATCTTACTCACCGAAACCTGTTTTTTGTTTGATGCCGTAAACGTTCCGCTCCGATGCATTCCTCGAGATCATTTCACCAATGAATCCCGCCAGAAAGAGTTGCACACCGATGATCACTGCAACCAATGCCAGGTAAAACAAGGGTTGTTCGGTAACACCACGGTGATTGATGTAATGATACATATCGTAGATCTTCCGGGTGATTACATAAACTGTTACGAGAAATCCACTCAGGAAACAAAGTGTTCCAAGCACTCCGAAAAAGTGCATGGGTTTTTTACTGAATTTGGAAACGAAAAAAATGGTCAGCAGATCCAAAAATCCGTTCACGAATCTTTCCAACCCGAATTTGGTGGTTCCGTATTTTCGTTCGCGGTGTTGAACCGGTTTCTCTGTGATCTTTGCAAATCCGGCCCACTTCGCGATCACCGGGATGTAACGGTGCATCTCGTTGTAAACTTCAATTCCTTTCACCACTTCTTTTCGATACGACTTCAACCCGCAATTGAAATCATGCAGTTTCAATCCGCTCATTTTTCGCGTTGCCCAGTTGAATAATTTGGTAGGGATGGTTTTGGTAATCGGATCGTATCGTTTCCTTTTCCATCCCGAAACGATATCGAATCCATCCGTGACAATCATTTTATACAATTCGGGAATCTCATCGGGAGAGTCCTGCAGGTCGGCATCCATGGTGATCACGACATCTCCAATGCATTCCTGGAACCCAACATTAAGAGCGGCCGATTTCCCATAATTTCTGCGAAAGCGAATTCCCCTGATATTCGGATTATTTTTATTCAGCGACTCGATCACATTCCACGAACCGTCTTTGCTTCCATCATCAATAAAAAGAATTTCGTAGGTGAATGAATTTTCTTTCATCACGCGCACGGTCCACTCCGCAAGTTCGGGAAGCGACTCCTCTTCATTGATCAATGGAACGATAACGGAAATGTTTGGTTTATTCATTGGGATTTATTTAACGAAAACTTACCCGGCAAAGTCTGTGTTCTTTGGTTTCCTTTTCAAAATTGCAGCAAGGATCAGCGAAATAACACCGCCAAACAGGATCATGAAAAGAAATTGCCTGGCTATTCTCGCGGGAGTCTGCCTGAAATCCTCGAGTTGCATTTTTTCCAATGTCTTTTCGATCGAATCCTGCGGAGCTCCGAATTTTTCCATCATGCTTTGGGTCATCTCAATCGCTTTTGTTTTGATGTATTCACTTAAACCCGGATCAATGAAATTGTAAAGAATATAAGTGAAAATTGTTTGTAATAAAGAACCTCCGGCATAGGTAATGAAGCAAATGAGAAATGCTTCGTTGAACGTGATCTCGTTCCCGAATTCCTTCCGTTGAATAGTGACCGGGATGATCAGTAAAAAAATATTCAGCGCAAGCGAGAAGGTACCAAGCCACCATGAAGTGAGTGAACTTTTTGAAATCAGGTAAACTAACAGGTAGAGCAGAATGTTCGCCATTCCGAGGATAATTCCCCATTTTAAGGCATGCTCGATATTTGCTTTCGAATGGTTTTCCATAACGTAAGATTTGATGGACAAATAAACAGATTTTTAATGATATTTTATTGGTTGGCCGATAATATTGAATTTTCTTTGCTGCCTGATCATGAAAAGCGAAAAATTTCTCGCCTGGTTTGCATTCGCGGTGGTGGCTTTCTTCTGGGGCACGACTTTTTTCGCAATACGGATTGGCGTTCAGAGTTTTCCCCCAATGTTGATGGCGGGATTCCGGCACAGTGCGGGCGGTATTCTCATTTGCCTGTACTTTGTAGCCAAAGGATATCGATTACCTGATCTTTCTTCCTTCAAGGTTTCCTTTGTCACCGGAGTTTTGATGCTTGTGGGTGGAAACGGTTTGGTCACCTGGGCTGAACTCTATATATCAAGCGGACTGGCTGCTTTAATCTGTTCACTGACGCCCATTTGGATTGTCGTTTTAAATATCCTCATCAGCCGCGATGAGAAATTCTCATTACTTGCAGCAGCCGGGTTTATTATTTGCCTCGCTGCACAAATCCTTATCTTCAACGACAATATCTCCGATTTTACGAATCCGAAATTTACCTTCGGGATCATTGCCGTGATGATCGCCAATATTTCCTGGGCGATCGGGATGATCTGGTCCAAGAAAAAGAAGGTGGATGTCCATCCGCTTTACGGAACCGGCTTGCAAATGCTTTGTGGTGGAATTGTTCTCGATATTATAGGAACTGTT
>JBIOHI010000078.1:0-8589 GCA_044448845.1 Bacteroidia bacterium | reverse complement strand
TATATAACTTATTATATAATTTTTATCACAGTGTAAATTTCAAATTCAATTACAACATTGTTAAATTTAACAGTAGCAACGGAGAAAACTTTAGTGTTTATTTTGCCGATTCTGCTTACGAATTCACCAACAATATAGTCATTTCTTATGTTCCTAATGCTAATTTAATGATCGATTGGAATGGTGGTGTAGCAAGTGCCTCTAATCACGCAAAAATCTGTAATAATAAAGTAACTACTGCAAATACTGCAAGTGGGGTTGCTATTTATGTATCCAACGGAAATTATAGGGATGTTTATAACAATGACTGGTTTGGCGGCATTACGCTTAGTGGTAATCATAATCGTTATTATAATAATACATTTACTTTTCTCAACCCATCCACAGCCGTTGTAAGTTATAGCGGAACAGTTGGAAATGAATTTGTAAATAATCTTTTTGTGAATACAGCCGGTGGTTATTTATTAAATATTCCGGCTGCATCAATAAGCACCACCTACATGGATTATAATAATTATTATACATCCGGCAGCAATGCAATATATGTTTCGAGTACTGCTTCCTATAATATCGCATCCTGGAAAAGTTTAGCAACAAATATTGCAGCAAAGCGCGATCGCAATTCATTAACATATCTTCCCGGTTTCACTTCGTATAGCGGAATTCCAAATACATCAATAAATCTTAACGACACTTCGTGTTGGTCACTCAAAGGAAGAGGAATGCCAGTGTCGTGGATCACATCGGACATCAATGGAAATCCAAGAAGTGATTCTATTTCGAAAGGTCCTGTATGCATTGGTGCGTACGAGTTTACTCCAAATACCGGAGTGCTTCCACCATTGGCATCTGCTGTTCCATCAATACCGTCACCGGGATCAACACAAACCTTTCTTTTTGGAGGAGATACGCTCGCAAGCATTGCATGGGCACCAACTATTTCAACACCGGGCAATATCGGTTTGCGTGCATACCCGGGAACACTTGCACCCACACTTGCCGTTGTAAATCCATCGTGGCAGTTTTTGGATGCATACTGGAATTTTACTTCACCATTAGGTACCTATAATTACAACCTTAATCTTTTTTACAAAGATATTTGGTTGTACAATGTCGGTTCAAAAAGTATGCTCGTTGGCGTAGCAAAATATCCTTCAAGTTCATGGTCATCTAATGTTTTTTCAAACACTGTAAATGACTCAATAAATGATATTTTAAGTATTTTAAATCTTGCCAATTTAACCAACGCTCTTTACACCGGAACAACTTCCTACATTCCGTGGACTACAATTTATAATAATACAATTTCGGGAGCACAAAATATTTGTCCCGGCTCGGTTCCCAATTCATTAACGGGCGCGACACCTGCAGGAGGAAATGGTTCATACCAATATACCTGGTTTAGTTCTACAACTAATGCAAATTCAGGATTCGTACCTGCAAGCGGAACAAATAACGGTTTGAATTATTCTCCCTCCGCAGTCACA
Organism: Bacteroidia bacterium; assembly: GCA_044448845.1. Taxonomy (GTDB): domain Bacteria; phylum Bacteroidota; class Bacteroidia; order UKL13-3; family UKL13-3; genus CAIUEQ01. Next base: position 7,102 of record JBIOHI010000078.1, on the reverse strand, counting down.
ACAAACACCTGGTTCAAGAGATTAGTTAATTCAAGTGGAATAACAGATACATCAACCACAATTGCAATTTTGGTAAATAGAAATGTTGGATTTTCGGCAAATAATTATGGTAAGTGTTTATCAGGAAATAATTTTATTTTTTCTGATACTTCTATCGGGATGGGAACTCTAAGAAGATGGTGGAATTTCGGAGCAGGAATAAATGATACTTCGACAAGTTCAGTATCCGGTAAAACATATTCTGCAAGCGGAACATTTAATGTTAAATTAGTGGTAACCGATAATAATGGTTGCAAAGATTCACTCATAAAAATAGTGAGTGTTGGTTTGAAACCAAATCCCGGGTTTACCATAAACAACAATTCACAATGCGTAAATTCAAACAGTTTTGTATTCAACGACACATCAACAGTCAGTAGCGGAACCCTTACACGAATTTGGAATTTCGGAAACGGAATAAACGACACTTCGACAAGCTCAGTATCCGGTAAAACATATTTATCAAGCGGAACATTCAATGTAAAATTAGTTTCAAACAGTTACGGTTGCAAAGATTCTACAACAAAATCGGTAACCGTATTTCCAAAACCAAATGTAGCTTTAACCATCAACAACCCCGGGCAATGCATTTCAGGAAATAATTTTCTATTTACTGATACCTCATCCATCAGCAGTGGTACCATTCAACGTTTATGGAATTTTGGAACCGGAATAAATGATACTTCGACAAGTTCAGTATCCGGTAAAACATATTTAACAAGCGGAACTTACATTGTGAAATTACTTGAAACAAGTAACAACGGTTGCAAGGATTCCTTAATAAAAACTGTAAGCATCAGTGCCAAACCAAATGTTGGCTTTACGATCAATAATGCTTCGCAATGCTTGAATGGAAACAATTTTATTTTTAATGATACCTCGAATGTGAGTAACGGAACATTAACAAGAGTGTGGAATCTTGGCACCGGTGTAAATGATTTTTCTACTTTTATCAATCCGAATAAAACTTATTCGTCAAGCGGAATTTATTCAGTCAAACTAATTTCAAATAATAACGGTTGCAAAGATTCACTTACAAAAACGGTTACCGTTAATCCAAAACCAAATGTTGGTTTCACAATTAATCCCGCAGGTGCGGGACAATGTTTGAACGGAAATAACTTTTTATTCAACGATACTTCAACCATCACTAACGGTTCAATTCAAAGAGCTTGGAATTTCGGAACCGGGATAAACGATACTTCGACAAGCTCAGTACCCGGTAGAACATATTCTGTAAGCGGAACTTACAATGTGAAATTACTTGAAACAAGTGATAACGGATGCAAAGATTCTATTACCAAAAACGTTACGGTATATCCAAAACCGAATGTGGGATTCATTATAAATAATTATTCGCAATGTTTAACTGGAAATAACTTTACTTTCAGCGACACATCAAAAATAAGTACAGGTACTCTTTCGAGAAAATGGAATTTCGGAAACGGAGATACTTCGACAAGCCCAGTATCCGGTAAAACGTATTTGACAAGCGGAGCTTACAATGTGAAATTAGTTTCAACAAGTAATTTCGGCTGTAAAGATTCACTCATTAAAACAGTGAGCGTTTATGGCAAACCTACCGTTGGATTTACTGTGAATAATCTTTCGCAATGTCTGAATGGAAATAACTTTATTTTCAATGACACATCATCAATAACCTTCGGAGCATTAACGAGAGTCTGGAACTTTGGTAACGGTACAAATGATACTTCGACAAGCTCAGTATCCGGTAAAGTGTATTTATCAAGCGGAAATTATTCTGTGAAATTAATTGCAAGTAATAACGGTTGCAAAGATTCATTAACTAAAACTGTGACTGTAAATCCGAAACCGAATGTTGGTTTCAGTCAAAATAATTTTGCTCAATGCTTAACAGGAAATAATTTTATTCTTAATGATACTTCCACCATTTCATCAGGAACAATTAATAGAACTTGGAACTTTGGAGACGGTGCTACTTCGACAAGCTCAATAGCCATAAAAGCGTATTTAACAAGTGGAATTTATATTGTAAACCTTGTTATCACATCAAATAATAATTGCAAAGATTCCGTTTCAAAAACATTTACGGTGTTAGCACAACCCAAAGCTGGTTTTACAATGAACAACCCAATTCAATGTTTCGTGCTAAACAGTTTTACTTTCACCGATACAACAAGCGGAACAAATACAAGACTGTGGAATTTTGGTGACGGAGATACTTCGACAAGCTCAGTACCGGGTAAAACATATTCAGCAATCGGAATATTTAATGTGAGTTTAAAAATTATTGATTTCAATAATTGCACGGACAGCGTTACAAAAATGGTTGCGGTTATACAAAATCCTTCAAAACCGGTTATTACTGCACTAACAAATTCGTTATTGGAAAGTTCACCCGCCATTCATTATCAATGGTATTTAAACAACAGCCCTATAACAGGTGCAACCTCGCCAACATTAACTTTAACACAGAACGGAGCCTACCAGGTGAGAATTGATAACACCAATGGTTGCACTAATATTTCCGATCCTTTCACCGCAACAAAAGTTGGAGTTGAAGAAGTTTCTTATTCGGATGAAATAAAAGTTTACCCGAATCCTTTCTCAAACGAACTGAATCTGCTCCTGCAATCGTCCAATGAATACATTACAAGAATTTTCATCTTCGATGTTTCCGGAAAACTGATTCTTGAATCGAATACGGTTTTGCAAAAAGGAATTAGCTATTCCGTTCCAGGAACTTCGAACCTGCGCAGCGGATTTTATTTTATGAAAATAGAATCTCAAAACTCATCACGGGTTGTGAAAATAGTGAAAGAATAAATTAATGAAAACGCGTCTTCATTATTCACATTTGATCATGAATTGGATTTTTCTTTAAAATGAATAACCATGTTGAGATTTAAAAAACTCACATATTGCTTCACTTTATTTTTTCTCCTTATTTTTTATAATGGGTTTGGACAAAATATCGTACCTAATGGTGATTTTGAATCTTATTCTTCGTGCCCTGTATGGATTTGCTTTTCCTGTGTGAATAACTGGAAAGACCCCGCAGGAATAAATCTCGGGTCCGGCTATTTTAATTCCTGCGCTGCAACTACTACCGGAGTGAGTGTTCCGGCTAATGCTTATGGAACTGAAACTGCCCGTTCAGGTAATGGGTATGCAGGAGTTTATACTTCAGCAGGTATTAACTATACCGGGAGATACTATATCCAGGATTCCCTCGCAGATTACCTTATTGCAGGGCAAATTTACTATTTTGAAATGTATGTGAGCCTTGCTGATAACAGTTGTACTGCCACTGCCATTGGTGTTTATTTTTCCAATACGGCATTCACCCAACCAGGTGTGGGAACCCTTAATTACGCCCCACAAATTGTTTCGGGTATTATCACCAATAAAACGGGATGGACAAAAGTTTCAGGTTGTTACCTTGCTTCAGGAGGTGAACGTTATATCACCATAGGCAACTTTGAAACACTTAGTTCTTCCAATACCATTAATGTGGGTACATGCCCGACATCTTACGGGTCAACAATGCGCACTTCTTATTATTATATAGATGATGTGCTCCTTGAAAAACACGTGCAACATTCAAAAACCATTGATACCAGTTTATGTTACAATCCTTCCATGGATTTAGACGCAACCTACCCGAATGCAAAAAGTTATTTATGGAATACTTCCGAAACAACTCCATCCATTCACATAACAATGCCCGGCACCTACTTAGTGAGAATTATTGATACGGCAGGTTGTTTTTTTAATATGGATACTTTTCATGTTCAGAATACACCGAAGCCGGCAATTAACCTTGGAACAGATACAGCATTATGTACAAGTAACCCTTTTTTGCTAATTCCTTCACACAGTCCGGGAGTCGGTTTTCTCTGGCAGGATAACAGCCGGGATTCTTTTATGAATGTGAAACAAAATGGTTTGTATTGGGCAAAGGTAACCACACCTTTAGGTTGCACAAACACTGATTCCGTAAATATTAATTTCACGATACCTCTTAATGCCCTGGGTACTGATATTTTTTATTGCGATAGTTCAGTTTTTCCAATGAAACTTTACGCTTCCGTTCCCAATGCCAATTCTTTTTTGTGGAGCACTAACTTTACTGATTCCTTTATAAATATTGTTAGTGGCGGCACTTATTGGGTGCAGGTTACCAAAGGTTCGTGTACCATTCGTGATTCAATAAGTGTTGAACATGCCATGCCGCCTTCAATTAACCTTGGTAACGATACTTCCACTTGTGCAGGTAATCCTATCACTCTTTCATCTCCACCCGCTGATTCCTATAAATGGTTTAAAAGCATAGACGTGGTTAATCCATATTATACTTTGATATCTGCTTTGCCTGCAATAACAGTATTTAATTCCGGCTCGTATATTCTTGAAGTGAATAAAAACAATTGCCATAACCGGGATACCATAACTATTTTATTTAATAATAAACCAACTGTTAATCTTGGCCCTGACACTCTGATCTGCAAAACAAGTCCAATAACTTATCGGCTAAATTATGCCGGGGCAAAGTATTTATGGAATACAGGCGATACGAATTCAACCTTGACCGTGAATAATCCGGGAATGTATTGGGGCGAAATAAATAATTCGGGTTGTCGCAACCGGGACACCGTGAATGTGGCTGTGTCGCCACTCTCCCCATTTTCTCTCGGGCCGGATACTACTCTTTGCAACGGTCAATCCCTTTTATTGAATGCCACAACTAACGGTGCAACATCTTACAAATGGAACACGAATTCAACCGGGCAGGTTATTTACATTAGCACTCCTGGGTTGTATTGGGCCGAAGCAAAAGACCTTACATGCAAGGTTCGCGATAGCATCAATGTATCTTTTAATCCATTGCCTGTTGTAAATCTTGGAAATGATACCACCATTTGCGCTGTCGATTCTTTCACGATTGATGCCGGTAATGCCGGAGCTAATTATTTGTGGAGCACCACCGAAACAACTCAAAAAATTGTGATCAATAAAATGGGAATGTATTCGGTGAAGGTTATAAAAAATAATTGTTCATCATCCGACAGTTTAAAACTTTCCATTCAAAATCCGCCACCCTTGAATCTCGGCAATGACACCACCATTTGCGAAGGCTCTTCGTTATGGCTGAATGCAACATCAGCCGGATCAAAATACAAATGGCAGGACGGAAGTACTAATTCTAAATTGCTTGTTACCTCTTCGGGAAAATTTACGGTAACGGTGACCAACGGATTTTGCAGTTTGACTGATTCCATTTTTGTTTATGGCCAGTTGAAACCCTATTTGAATATCGGGCCTGATTCTTCGTATTGCTTCAATCAGCCCGTTTTATTAGATGCTTCGCAAACGGCAGCCGACAAATATTTGTGGCAGGATGGTTCTGTTTTCAGTTCTTATGTTGCAAATTCTGCCGGAACTTATTGGGTGGAAATAAAAAAAGCGTATTGCGTAGTTCGCGATTCAGTTTTGCTTTCGCAAAAAACACTGCCGGTAAATACTCTTGGAACTGATAAAAAAATATGTAAAGAAATTTCGCTCACGCTCGATGCAGGGAATCCCGGTTCCACTTATTTGTGGAATGACCAAACCACTTCACAAACAAAAATTGTAAAAGCTCCGGGATTATTTTTTGTGAAGATAACAAACACAGTAAATTGTTTCCTTATCGATTCTGTTTCTCTCGATACATTTGTTTCACCCATCGTTTTGCTTGGTAAAGATACTTTTATTTGTGATGGCGGAACCTGCCAGATCAATGCCGGAACGCAATTCAAATCTTATTTGTGGCAGGATGCTTCGACCAATAGTTTTTACACGGCAAAAACCACCGGAACTTATTTTGTGGCGGTGAAGGACTTCAATAATTGCATTGCTTCCGACACCGTTCAACTTTCCGCAAAACCAAAACCGTTGATCAACATCAGTAGCCTGATAAAGATTTGCGAACCGGATATGTTTTTGAAAGCGTCAGGAAATTTCGTTTCTTATCTCTGGCAGGATGGTTCCACATCTTCCGCGTTTCATTTAACCGATTACGGAAATTATTCATTGACTGTTACCGATTCGAATTATTGTTCAAACACCAGGCAAATTGAAGTGATCAGCAACTGCCCCGGAACGCTTTATGTACCTAACGCTTTCACACCAAACGGTGATGGAAAGAACGAAACTTTCTATCCGGTGGTGAGAAACATCAAATCTTTGCATTGGGAAATTTACAACCGCTGGGGCGAACTGCTTTTCGAAACTTCCGAAATCAACAAAGGATGGGATGGCACGTTTCAAAGCAATTTTGTTCAACCAGATGTTTTTGTGTACAAGATCATTTACACCGGAATGAATGACGAGGTGTATCTTTTAAAAGGAAATGTGACTCTTTTAAAATGATAATGAATAAATAAAGATCATGATGGCTGTTTCCCATAATCACCGTATTTACACAAACCATTAAAAAACAAATTTGTATTTTCATTTTCTTAATTTCGCGTCAAAAAAAAATGTTCGATAAACTGTCTCAAGCCCAATCGATGGCTGAAGAAATAAAACGTAAACTCGACCTGATAGAGGTGGAGGGAGAGGCCGGCAACGGAAAAGTAAAAGTGATTGCCAATGCCAACCGAAGGATTAAGGATGTAATCATTTCGGATGAGATGATGCACCCGGAAAGAAAAGAAGAATTGCAGGACCTCGTGCAGATCGCTTTTGAAAAAGCCATGAAAACTGCTGAAGATATTTCGCAAAGTGAAATGAATGCGTTGATGAGTTCGATGATGCCGGGCGGATTGGGAAGCCTGTTTGGTAAGAAATAATTAAAACACTAAAGCCGGGCGCTTTTGGCAACCCGGCTTTTTATTCAACCCATCACACGAAAGTTGAATTTATTTTGATTGTTATTTTCTTTCGTTTTATATGTTTACCAAAGGCAATATTTTATCAGTCGATCGTTAAATCAAATTCATTTTCGAAAACAATACTTCTAACCCGCCATTGAAAATTATTTTTCAACTTTTGCCGGGTCTTTCTCTTTCATAAAGGTTAATAGGAAATATAACCC